>CAYPBC010000270.1:0-3913 GCA_964408845.1 uncultured Thermoanaerobaculia bacterium | reverse complement strand
AGTGAGCTCAGGCCTCATCCGAAGGAGGCGGCCATGAGCCACGCGCTGGCGACGGTGCGTCACGACGGCCGAACGCCGTCAGTAACCCCAGGATCCAGGCCGGATATAAAATCCGGAGCCCTGAAGGGGCGGCAGACATTGGTTGGACCATGGTTTGTCTGTCGCCGCTTCGCGGCTTGGGGTTTTTTGGTCAGGCCCTAACCCTTGGGCTGACGCCCCAGGCTATGGGTCTTCCGCCCCTTCGGGGCTGAAATACTCGTGAGATTTGGCAACTCGCCAAATTTCAACATTCATCAGTTTCAAAGAACCGGTTGATCACCGGCGCCACCCGTTCGGGATGGGTGAGGTGGACGTGGTGGCCACCTTCGACCTCGACCTGCTCGAGGTCAGGGATCATCGCCATTCGCGCCTTGACGATGTCCTCGGGAAACGGCCAACCCTCCAGCGCCCGCACCACCAACACCGGGCACGAGATGGCGGAAAGAAAAGCCCTCACCTGTTTTTCAGTGAAACGTATTCGAGAACGAGTCTTGAGCCGCGGGTCGTGGGTAAAACGGATGCCGCCATCAACCCGCTTCGTGCCCCGTTCGACGAGCAATCGGCTCGATTCGAGATCGAGCTCGGTGTCGCGGGCTCGGGCCACAACGGCGGTTGACAGATCAGGGAACACGCGAGCGTTCGAGTCGTTGAGTTTCTTCTCGTCTGCCAACGCTGACGCGAATTGCTCGGGGGCTCGACCAGCTGTCGCAGAAAGAGGGCCCGCACCCTCCAACAGCACCATCCGTTGCACGCGTTCGGGGAAGATCGCCGGCATCAGTGATGAGAGGCCGGCGCCCATGGAGTGACCGAGGAGAGAGAACTGATCCCATCCCAGCGCGTCGGCTGCGGCGGCGATCTCCGGCACCCAATCGATGAAGTGATGGTTGGCGCCCGGAGGGCGGTGTTGCGATCGCCCGTGACCCGCCAGATCGAGGGCCACCACGTGGAGATCCGGAAGCAGCGGTGCGAGACGGTCGAAGCTGGCCGCGTTGTCCAGCCAACCGTGGAGTGCGAGCACCGGCCGGCCATCGACCGGACCCCACTCGCGGGCGGCGAGGTGGAGATGCGGAATTTCGAGGTCGATCTCGCGACAGCTCACCGATGGTCCCTGTAGATGCGCATCGCGAACATACCGGCCGGCGTGGTCCTAAACTCCTCGATCTGGGCCAACATCTCCGCCGGAACCCGGTCCAACGAGGGCAGCGGCGAGCGGTAGTTCCTCGGCAACAGCACCGGCGCGGCGAGGGCGGCGAAGGTCAGGTCGGCGACCGAAAAACGATCTCCGACGAGGAAGGCACGACCGCTGCCGATCAGCTCGTCCACGGTGGCGAAAATCGTCCGCACCCGATCGAGCGAGCGATCTGCGGACTCCGGCGTGATCCGCATCCCGCGGCGCATGAGACTACAGACCGCAGGTCTCAGGGCACGGAACACGAGGCTCTCGCCACGACTGACCCCGGGCAGCACTGATTCCAAAAAGAGGTCCTTGTGTTGGAGAAGGTGGTAGTAGGCGATGCGCCTGGTGTGAGGTCCAAGGCGGGTGTCGAAGAGCTCCTCCATCTCCTCGGCCTTAACCCTGAGCTGCGAGTCATGCGGGTAGGGCCGCCAGCCCTCGCCGCATGTCGTGTCGAGGTACTGGAGGATGTCGGTGGAGTCTGAAAGCACCGTGTCGCCGGCCACCAGCACCGGCGTCGTGCGACGACCGCCGGCTCTCGCGACCGCCCACCGGTGAAGGAGGGGGGGGTGGCCCTCCTCCCGATATGGCACCCCGAGATAATCGAGCGCCCACCGCGCCTTCTCGCAGTAGTGGCTGGGAGGAATGGTGATGAGGCGGTAGTCGGAGTCCATGCCGAAGGCTACCTCTTTAATTCTCAATTCTCAATTTTTAATTTTGAATTTCCGCTCACCCTCTCGAAAAACCGTGGTGGGCGGCCGGCATTGAGAATTGAGAATTCAAAATTGAGAATTCGGGCCCTGGGGTACGCGGCATTCCTAATTCCGAATTCAAAAAAAGCCCCCTTCCGCCGGGAGGTAGATGGCAGAAGGGGTCAAGGGACCAGCCGGGCATCCGCCCGGCACTCCCGATATGTGGCTTCGCGTTCAATCCATCTGCTTGCGCAGTATTGCTGGAATCTCATAATCGTCGGTCTGATTGATGCCGTACTCCGAGTTCGGCCCGCCAGGCACGAGAAACCGACTGGTACGCGCAGGAGTGCTCTCGTCGAACTGGGGCTCGGCTGAAGATCTGGCCTGCGTCGCCGGCAGTTGAGCACCCTCCTGGACATGACTGAAACCGGTCGCTATCACGGTCACGCTGACGTGGTCTTCAAGCTCCGGATCGACGACCGCACCGAAGAGGATCTGAGCGTCGCTGTCGGCGCCCTCGGTGATGATCTCGGCAGCTTCGTTGATCTCGTTGAGGGTCACATCCTCGCTACCGGTGATGTTGATCAGTAGACCACGGGCACCCTCAATCGAAGTTTCCTCGAGCAGCGGGGAGGCGATCGCCTGCTGCGCGGCTTCGACCGCCCGGTGCTCACCCGTTGCAGAACCGACACCCATGATGGCGTGTCCCATGCCCTTCATCACCGTGCGGACATCGGCGAAGTCCCGGTTGATGAGCCCCGGTACGGTGATGATGTCCGCAATGCCTTGCACCGCCTGGCGCAGGACATCGTCGGCGATGCTCATGGCTTCGGTAAAGTTGGTGTTGCGCTCGACGAACTTGAGCAACCGGTCGTTTGGAATCGTGATCAGGGTGTCCACATGCTCACCCAGCTGAGCAATCCCCTCTTCGGCCACGTTGCGGCGACGCGAGCCCTCGAACGAGAAAGGCTTGGTGACAACCGCAACCGTCAGCGCGCCCACGTCCTGCGCCATCTGCGCGATGATCGGTGTCGCGCCGGTCCCGGTGCCACCCCCCATCCCGCAGGTGATGAAGATCATGTCGGACCCGTCGAGAAGATCGAAGATCTTCTTGTCCGCCTCGAGCGCCGCGTTGCGCCCGACCTCCGGGTTGGCGCCGGCGCCGAGGCCACGGGTCAGCTCCATCCCGAGTTGGAGCTTGACCGGCGCGCGGCAGTTGGCCAGCGCCTGAGCGTCAGTGTTCGCTGCGATGAAATCGACACCACCGAGCCGGGCTTCGATCATACGGTTGATCGAGTTGCTGCCGCCGCCGCCGACTCCGATCACCTTGATCCGTGCCGGCGCCGTCGTTTCGTCAAGAAGAATCGTCGGCTCCGGCGCCACCAGATGGAGGCTCCGATTCTCGTCCTCCTCGCACTCGTCCTTGGTCCGCTCGCCCACCATTCCATCGTCAAACTCGATCATAGCCACCTCCCATTTCGAAAAAATCTCCAAGGGCGTTACGGAGCCATCCCAAGATGCTGCCCCGGTTCGCGCTCGACGTCAATACCTGATTTTGACGGCTGTGCTGGAGCCGGATCAACCCGCATGCCACAGCCCACTCCGGTCCGGACACCGGTTCTACAAGACCGGCAAGCCCGCGCGGGCAACCCCGCCGCACCCGGTGGCCAAAGATCGTTTCCGCCACATCCTCGAGGCCTTCGAGCTCCGAGGCGCCGCCGGTGAGCACCACGCCGGCTCGCGGAACTCGATCCAACCCCTGATGAATCAGTACTTTATGAACACCAATGAACAGATCACGCGCGCGCTCGTGCAGGATCTCTGCGGCAAAGGCCGCCGCGTGAACTTGATTGCCGTCACCACCGAGGGCCGGTACCTCCACCGCCGCGCCGTCGAGACCCTCCCGGTCGAGTGCGGCGCCAACCTGCTGTTTGGTTCGCTCCGCGGCGGCGGTCGTCGTCTTGAGCATCGCCGCCAAATCCGCTGTGAAATGCCGTCCGCCCACCGG
>CAYPBC010000269.1:0-3914 GCA_964408845.1 uncultured Thermoanaerobaculia bacterium | reverse complement strand
GTCGACCTCAAGACGGCGTGGATCGTCCAGGGCCTGGTGCATGGCCACCAGGACATGGCTGCGGCCGACGCCGTCTCCGGCGTCCTGTCGCGGGAGGGCGACAATATCGTTGCCAATGCTTCGGTTGTGCAGTTCACCGAGATCACACCCGGCAATATCGACTCCTTCCACTTCCACGGCTCGGTGGCAGACTACCCGATCTCCGCGGTCATCGCCGCACCCCACGATCAGAAGTCCGGGACCATCCTGATGGGCCGCTACGAGTCGCCAGACGATCCCACCCAGATTCTCCAACCGACAACCGTCATCGACGATCTCCTCGGTACCATCTTCACGGTACAGAACTTCGTGGTGGCGGGGATGCTCCTGGTGGGTCTCGCCGCGCTTGCCACCGCAGCGCTGGTCTTCGTCCTGTCGCTCAGGCTCCGCAAACGCGAGATCGAGACCATGGCCAAGATCGGGGGTTCGAGAGCACGAGTAGCGGGCGTTCTGATCGCCGAGATCGCGGTCGTCGTGATGGCAAGCGTGGTGTTCGCGGGCGTCCTCACCGCACTCACCTCCCGTTTCGCCTCGGCTGCTGTGCGACTCCTGCTGCTTCAGTAAGCTGTTGAGAAATACGGGCTGGCTCCCGGCCAAAAGGAGATCGTCATGCGCACATTCAAATCGATCGTCATAACCCTCACCGTCCTGCTTGCCGGTTGTGGCGGCAACGAATCGGGCAAGGCGGCGCCGACTGCTGGGGAAACCACCCCCCGGCTTGTCGTCTATACCGTGAACTACCCACTCGCGTACTTCGCAGAGCGCATCGGCGGCGAATTGGTGGAGGTGCACTTTCCGGCGCCTGCCGATGTCGACCCGGCCTACTGGTCGCCCGACGCGGAGAACATCGCCGCATACCAGGGTGCCGACCTTATCCTGCTCAACGGCGCCGACTATGCCACCTGGGTTCAGCGCGCCACCCTTCCCGAGTCCAGGCTCGTCGACACGGGAGCGGCCTTCGCAGATCAGCTCATCGAGATGAATGGCGTCACCACTCACAGCCACGGACCCGGAGGAGCCCACGAGCACAAAGGATGGGCGTTCACGACCTGGCTCGACCCAACGCTTGCGACCAAGCAGGCGGAGGCTATCACCAGGGCGCTGATCGCGCTGCGGCCGCTTGGCGAGGCAGAGTTCAACCAGCGCTTTGCGGCCCTCTCGGACGAGCTCCATGGGCTTGACCAACGCCTGGCTGCGTCAGCCGAAGACATCGTCGGCGCGCCGTTGGTTTTCTCACACCCCGTTTACCAGTACCTCATCCGACGTTACAACCTCAACGCGGTGGAGGTTCACTGGGAGCCCGACGAGACTCCTGACGGCGATGCCTGGAAAGAGCTCGAAGCCATCCTCGAAGAGCACCCGGCACGATGGATGTTGTGGGAGAGTCAACCTGTCGAGACGACCATTGCCGGGCTCTCCGATCTCGGCGTCAAAGCTCTCGTCTTCAACCCCGTCGGAAATCGCCCTCACACAGGCGATTTCATGACGGTGATGGCCGCAAACGCCGCGGCGCTGGAAAGCATCAGTTAGAATCATCGCGGAATCTGGTCATGAGACGACTCCATCGAAGCATGGCACGATCAATCCGGGCGGCGGCCCCGGCGCTGGTCATTGTCGTCCTGACCTGCTTTACCGGGCTCGGCTTCCACGCCGCCCATGACTGGCACCACCACGGCGAGCTCGGCGCCGGCTTTTTCCACATCCACTTCCACATCGGCGACCACGACCACGGTGATCATGACCACGGCGACCACGATCACCCCCACCCCCGGCAGGAGTCCGATCGCGAGACGCCTGACGACCCCGACCATAGTCCGTTACACCGGCACGCGGTCCTGACCATCAATCACGCCTACCAGCAACTCGCACCCGCGGCGCCGGCGGTGGTTGTGGCAGAGCGTACCCCAGAGCGCACTGTAGCCATCCAGCTGTTCGTGCCACGGGCCTCGAATCCCGTCCGGGTCGCACAGCCCCGCGCACCTCCCGTCTGACTCCCTCCCTCGAATATGACCTCGACCGAGGCAACGCTCGACTGCGTCCATGTGGTCGTGCAACCGGCTGGGTGTTCGTTCGCCGGCCGATTGGAGGATGTTCATGACGAAATCGCTGGCAGCGGCTGTGCTGATCTTAATCTGCGGCGCCCTTCCAAGCGTCTCAAAGCAGGCTGAGGATTCACCATCCGATACCGAAAAGAAAGAAAAACCTGCTGACCACACCCACGAGGACGACACCGAGCATCGACTCAAGTACTACGACGACATCGACGTCACCGCGCGGGGAGACGATCTGCTCGGCATCGCCGGCTCGTCCAACGAGGGGACCACGGGCAAGGAGGACCTCGAGAAACGGCCCATCCTGCGCGCCGGCGAGCTGGTGGAGACGGTGCCGGGCGCCATCGCCACCCAGCACTCGGGCGGCGGCAAGGCTAACCAGTACTTCCTGCGCGGCTTCAACCTCGACCATGGCACCGACTTCGCGGTCTCGGTCGCCGGCATGCCGGTCAACAGCCCGACCCACGGCCACGGCCAGGGCTATGCCGACCTCAACTTCCTGATCCCTGAGCTGGTCGAGAGGGCGCGCTACCGCAAGGGGCCGTACCACGCATCGACCGGCGATTTTTCATCGGCCGGCAGCGTCGATTTCGATCTCGTGGGCGCCCTACCTGACGGGATCGTCAACCTGACGGTAGGCAGCTTCGCCTTTCAGCGCGCCCTGGTTGCCGACACCTTTCGGATCGCGGATGGCGATCTCACGGCAGCTCTCGAGTACTACCACTACGACGGTCCGTGGGACCGTGGCGACGACTACCAGCGATTCAACGGCGCCGTCGCCTACTCGCGCGGCAACGCTTTTGGGGGCTGGTCCGTAGCCGCCATGGGTTCGGACGGCGACTGGTTGGCCACCGACCAGATTCCACGGCGGGCGGTGAACGAGGGTCTCATCGATCGCTATGGGCTCATCGATCCCGGCCCCCGCGGCAATGCGGCGAGGTACAGCTTTTCGGGCGAGGTCCACCGCGGCCGCGAGCGCTCACTGACCAGCATCAACGCCTACCTCATCAACACCGACTTCCGGCTCTACTCCAACTTCACCTACTACCTCGAGCACCCGATCCAGGGCGACCAATTCGAGCAGGTGGACAACCGCTGGATCTATGGCCTCAACGCCTCGCACCGGTGGCAGGGCCACCTCGGCGGAACGCACACCGAAAACGCGGTGGGACTCCAGCTCCGGCACGACGACATCGCCAACGGTCTTTACCCGACCCTCGATCTCCGACGCACCGGGATCATCCGGCAGGATGACATCGGACAGCTAGGCGCCGGTCTGTGGGGTGACACATGGATCCGGTTTTCGGACACCTGGAGGATGAACCTGGGTCTTCGCGCCGATTACTATGGCGCCGATGTGACGGCCAACCTACCCGTCAACTCGGGTACCGCCGACGACTGGATGCTGAATCCCAAGTTCTCCCTCGTCTACCGACCCTGGACCTCGACCGAGTTCTCAATCAACGCCGGTTCCGGCTTCCACTCGAATGATGCGAGGGGCGCAACGATCCATGTCGACCCGGTCACCGGCGAACCGGCCCAGAAGGTGAATCCCCTGGTTCGGGCAAAGGGCATTGACCTCGGGGTCAGGACATTCACCCAGGGTGGGTACCACGCCACCCTCACCGGGTTTTGGCTCGAGCTCGACTCGGAGCTTCTGTTCGTCGGCGACGGCGGCACCACCGAGGCGGGCCGGCCAAGCCGCCGCATCGGCATCGAGTGGACCAACTTCTGGCAGCTGAGCCGGGTCGTTGGCATCGATTTCGACCTCACATGGACCAACGCCGAGTTCACCGATGATGACCCCGCCGGCAACGACATACC
>CAYPBC010000268.1:0-3922 GCA_964408845.1 uncultured Thermoanaerobaculia bacterium | reverse complement strand
GCCACGCCCTTAACCCGCACTTTTCACCGGGTTTCGTGGCGAGGGCGGCGAGGTGCCGCGCCCAGCTGGGTGTGGTGCATCGGCGGCCGTAGCAGGAACCCGGTGAGAAGTGCGGGTTAACTCAACTCTATACTCCGTTCGTGAGCAGGTACCCGCGAGACCTCAGCCCTTGCGCCGGATGATCTTGCGCCTGTTCCCATGGCGCACCGTCACGCGTTCGGAATCGAGCCACTCGAGCGCGGGAATCGCGAGCTTTCGGGTGAGGCCGAACCTCATCTTGAAGTCGCCGATTCCGAAGTCATCAACCCCCCAGTCGCGAACCCGCAGTGCCATCTCGTCGAGCACAGCGCGGTGGATCAGGTACTTTCCCTCGAGCCGGACGAGACGGCGGCGCTGCAGGAGGTACTTGCAGATACCTTCCACGGCCGCGGGTTTCACCTGCAGCCGCCCAGCGGCGTCAGCGGGCGACGAGGCTTCGAATCCATCCTCCCGGTACAGGGCCTCGACCTTTTCGGTCAGCTCTCTTCCCGCTCTCGTCATATGGTCGTCGGACCCCGGTGGTACGACCCGACCTTCGGAGAGATCGAGAACTCCGCTGCCGCGGAGCTCCCCGAGATAGACATCCGCAAGCGGCAGGGCCGACCGCGGAAGCAATTTCCCGACAAAATCCCGAGCCGGGATCCCTGCCGACACCTCTTTGCCCGCGAGTCGCCGCTGTAATTCCCCGGCTGCATCCCGTGCCAGCCCATCGAGGGCGGAAGAGGCCACGAAGGTCGGGGGCTGGGTCGCCAGAGCCTTGACAGTCCCGTCCTCGAGAAGACGTCCGATGGGTGCTTCCACCGCACCTTCAAAGACTCCCAATCGCCCGCAGATCTCGGGCAGAGACAGCCCGGCAAGCCCCTCGCGTTCTATCCAGCTCGCCAGCAACTGCGGCCAGGCGCTGCGCTGGACATCCGGAAGCCGGTCAAGCTCTGCACTATCACGTCGACGCCAACGCCGCAGCCGGGTATCGAGTACCTTGCCGCCGGCGAACGTGTTGACCGGCGATGGCCGCCGCAACACGAGGCGATCGCCCGGGAAAAGGAGCATCGGCTCACGAAGAGAGATCTGAGCCGCGGCACGTGCGCCGGGGCTCAACGGCCGGACCGCGAGGCGGTCGATGCGGGCCGGAACCCGTGCCGCTACCGCGTGAACCTCGACCTCGTCTCCCTCATCCAGCGGGCCCGGCGCAGACGCGAGAAGCTCGAGATGAACCGTTACCAGCGTTGTCGGACTCCACGGGCCCGGGGTGAGAACCTGGTCGCCACGGGCAAGCTCCTCACGCGCCAACCCGACAAGATTGATCGCCACCCGTTCTCCTGCCTCGACTATTTGCCGTTCGGCGCCGTGCACGTGCAGGCGGCGCACCCGCGCACCGGCGCCGTGGGGGTAGATCGTGACCTCCGAACCGGCCTTGAGCGAACCCCACTGAGAGGTTCCGGTGATGACGGTGCCTGCGCCAGTGAGGCTGAACACACGATCGATCGGCTCCCGGAACGGGCGTCCTTCGATCTGGCGCGGGCGTACCGTCTGAGCCTGCGCGAAGAGCGCGTTTTGAAGTTCGGCGATCCCCGATCCTGTCGTCGCCGACACCGGCACTACCGGCACCTCGGCAAATGTGGTCGGTGCAAGAAAATCACGAACCTCCTCGGCGACGAGATCAGCAAGCTCGTCGTCGACGAGATCAGCCTTGGTCAGCGCGACCGCGCCCCCGCGCACTCCCATCAACCGAATCACCTCGAGATGCTCGCGGGTTTGCGGCATGACGCCCTCATCCGCGGCAACCACGAGGAGGGCGAGGTCGATGCCCGACGCGCCGGCAATCATCGTGTGGACCAGGCGCTCATGCCCGGGCACGTCAACAAAGTGCAGTTGGAGATCGTCGTCTGAAAGTTGGGCGAAGCCGAGATCGATGGTGATCCCGCGCTCACGCTCCTCGGGCAGCCGATCGCAGTCGGTGCCCGTGAGCGCCTTGATCAGACTCGTCTTGCCGTGATCGATGTGACCCGCAGTACCCCATACAACATGCGGCATGGGGTCATCGTACACGGTCCGCGGGACGCGTCCCAGATCTCCAGAGGACTTGCAACCGCGACCCAATGGATAGATGGACTTGGATGGAACCTGCGGAATGGGTAAGCTCTTCTGATGACCACGCCCGACACGCGCGCATTCCGATCCCCGGCTTGCAGCCAAATATCTGCCCGGGCCATCGACCCGTCGATCCTGTCGGTGCGTCCATCTTGCGAGGAAGGTCGAGATGAACAGCTCGGGCATTGAGGCTGAGATCAAGATCCCGGTTGCGAATATCGAAACGGTTCGCCAGGCGTTGGTCGAGGCGCGCGCGACCAAGGCGCACACCATGGCCCGGGAAGTCAATCTGCTGCTGGACACTGGCAACGGACGCTTACAGCAAACCGGAAACATACTCCGACTCCGGCGCTACGGCTCTCTCAATATCCTGACCTTCAAAGGACCTGCCGTCTACCGCGGCTCGGTCAAGGAACGACCCGAGCACGAGACCGAAATCGAGAATATGGAGACCATGCTGGAAATACTCGATCACCTCGGTCTGCGGGCTGTCGCACGCTACGAGAAGGACCGCGAAATGTGGCTGGTCGATGAGATTTCGGTGGTCCTCGACCACACCCCCATGGGCGACTTCGTCGAGGTCGAGGGACCGCGGGAGCAATTGCAGACCGCGGCTCTATCGTTGGGGCTCGACCCGGCGATCGCCGTGCGGGGCTCGTATCTCAGCTTGTGGCGCGAGCACCGATCGCGCCATCCGGAACACAACCTCCCGATCGACATGGTGTTCCCGACATGATCCGGCGGGGGTTCCGGGTCGCGATGGTGCTTGCCGCTGGTCGCGGCGAACGGATGCAGCCTCTGTCGTCGGTCATCCCAAAACCCGCTCTGGCTCTACCCGACGGGCCGGTGATCGCTTCGTCCATACGTCTCGCCGCGCGGGCCGGGGTGGATCGTATCGTGGTCAACACCTGGCACCTTGCCGAGAAAATGGCCGAGGCAGTCGCTGAGGTCGCCATCGACCGGATTGAAATCGTACTGTCTCCCGAGGCCGAGTTGATGGGCACCGGCGGCGGTCTTGCGCTCGCTCGCGAGCGAGGCTTGCTCGGACAGGACGGCCCGGTGCTCGTGTTGAACGGGGACAGCGTCGTCGGTCTCGATCTCGACGCTCTGATCGAACGCCATCTCGGTACGGAGGATTCGGTGACTCTCGCTCTCCTTCCTCACCTCGACCCGGGTCGATGGTCGCGGGTCGTCCTCGACGCCGAAGGCCGGGTCGCGGGCATCCATGCTCCTGGTCGACCCGACACTTCGGAAGCTCCCTTTCTGTATCCGGGCGTGATGGCGGTTTCCCGGGTAGCCCTCGATTCCCTGCCGGTGGCGCCCGGAGATATTCCCGAAATCCTCTGGAACCCGGCGCGCGAGGCACACCGGCTGGGAGGGGTCGTGGTCGCAGGCCACTGGCGGGAGGTGGGAACCCCGACGGACTATCTCGCAGTCATGAACCTACGGCTTGCGGGAGCCACCATTGTCCACCCCACCGCCACTATCGACACCGCGGCGTCATTGGCCGCAAGTTTTGTTGGCCGCAACGTTACTATCGAGGGTGGCGCAAAGATCGTCGCGTCAATCCTCGACGAGGGCGCAGTGATACAGCGCGGAGCACGGGTCGAAAACTCCGTACTCATGGGCAAGATCGAGGTCGGGACCGACGAAACCGTCACCAACGAGGTGCAGGCGAAGCCACCGACGCACAACGGCTAGCCTGTTCCCATCCGGAAACTCCGGTGGGAACTGCGCAGGCTTGATTCGGAAACGAGCGATTTTTGTGCAAGGTCAAGGAAGATAAGGATTT
>CAYPBC010000267.1:0-3933 GCA_964408845.1 uncultured Thermoanaerobaculia bacterium | reverse complement strand
CCTGCTATCCTCCCCGACCGGAGCGACACTGTGACCCATCCATTCCGATTACCCCACCGCGATGATCTCCAGGCCATGCTGCGGCTGGCGGTGCCGATCGTCGTGGTCCAGGTCGGGATGATGCTGCTGGGCGTGGTCGACACCATGGTCGTCGGCCGGCTGTCGTCCGAAGCACTGGCCGCGGTCGCCCTCGGTCACGTGATGATCGTCGCCGTCTCGTCCTTTGGCATCGGCATGCTGCTGGCCCTCGATCCGTTGGTCGCGCAAGCGGTCGGCGCCCGCGACACGACCGCGGTTCGTCGCTCGGTCCAGCGCGGTCTCCTGATTGCCCTCGGTCTGATGGTTCCGAGCATCCTGTTGTTGCTCCCCAGCGAGACGGTCCTCGGTTTTTTCCGCCAGCCATCAGAGATAGTGCCGATTGCCGCCAACTACATCCGCATCTGCATCCCCGGTCTGCTGCCGTTCTACGGTTTCGTCGTCCTCCGCCAGTCACTGCAGGCGATGGGGAGGATGCGTTCGATCGTCCTGACTATCGTCGTCGTCAATCTCTTCAACCTGTTTGCCGACTGGGCTCTGGTCTTTGGCGTAGGACCGGTACCCCGGCTGGGGCCGATGGGATCGGCGTGGGCGACGACCGCTGCACGGACCCTCCTCTTCATGGTCCTGTTCGTGGTCGCTCACAAGGAGCTCGGACCCCTGCTGAGCCGTCTGGATCGCGAAGCGTTCCGCATCCGGCCTCTGTGGCGCGTCATCCGTCTCGGAACGCCCATCGGCTTTCAGGTACAGCTCGAGATCATCGCCTTCGCCGTCATCGCCCTGCTGATGGGCGGTTTCGGCACCCTGCAGATGGCTTCCCACCAGGTGGCCATCAACCTCGCCTCGCTGACCTTCATGGTGCCGCTCGGGGTCGGTTCGGCGGCGGCGATTCGCGTCGGCCAGGCGATCGGCGCCGGTGACAGCAACGGCGCGCGCCGCGCAGCCGCTGCGAGCGTCATCATCGGCGCCGGATTCATGTCGTTGATGGCGGCGCTCTTCATCGGCGCGCCCCGGCTCCTGGCCACGGCATACACATCGGTTGAAGAGGTGGTGGCGCTCGCGGCGTTGCTGATTCCGATCGCCGGCTACTTCCAGATCTTCGACGGCCTCCAGGTTGTCTCGGCCGGAGTACTGCGCGGAGCGGGCGACACCCGCATGCCGCTGGTCGCCAACATCCTCGGCTTCTGGTTCGTAGGTCTCCCGACCAGCCTGCTCCTGGGATTTCGACTCGGATTCGGACCCCAGGGTCTGTGGTGGGGATTCGTCGCGGGCCTCGGCGCGGTGGCGGTCTTTCTGCTCGCCCGAATCGCCTGGAAGTTCCGCGGCGACATCTCGCGCATCGAGGTGGAGTGAGGACGTGACACGTTTAACGTTTGAACGTTCAACGTTCTAGTTTTGGCTACCTGGAGAGCGCCGTGAGCACCAGGCCGAAGGACGGCGCCTTTTCGCGGTAGAGCAGGAGCTTTTCCGCGTCCGGCGGTTGAGTCCGATCGACACCCTTGAGCGGCACATCCTCGAAGAGGTCGTACGACAGGAGGTAGGCCTTCGCCGCCTGGTAGTAGGGCAAGGCTGCGAGGATTGGTCGACCCAGGCTGCGAAAGCTCTCGGGCATCTTATCCTTGAGAGTCTGGTGGAGGGCGAGGAGGGCGAAGACCTCGCCGATGTTGGCCACCCGAAACTCGTACGGGTGGTGGCGGGCCGCGACCGCGTCCAGCTCCGCCTCCTCACCCTGGTCGTTCATGATGTCGAGGATCCGCTCGGTAATCTCGTCGTCGGCGCGCCCCTTGGCGACGCGGGTGAGATCGGCAAAGCTCGGTGTACCGCCACCGACGGTGTAGGGGATGAGGTCTTCGGCCGTCGTGTGATAGAGCAGACGCGAGCCCCCGCGCAGCGATCCCATGATATCGAGCAATCGCCGATATGGCGCGGCGGCCTTGCTGCCGTCGTCCTTGGCGTCGACTCCACTCGGCACGTCCAGATAGAGGTGCTCAGCCGCGTTGAGGATTTCCAGGTACCTGCCGGCGATCTGAGTGAAGTTGCGGCAGAACGCCTCGAAGTGCTCGCCGGGCAATCGCACGCCAAAGAGATCGAACGCGGGCACCGAACCCGCCAGCTCCGACATACTGCGATCGATATCCTCTGGGAGCCCCACATACGCCTGCCTCTTCTCGACCGTGGGCGCCGAGATCTCACCCTTCAGCTTCTTGATCTCGAAGCCGAGGTCGAAGCTCTGCCGGCGCAGCTTGAGAAGCTGTTCGGCGAGGCTGAGGCGGGTGTCGAGCTCACGCAGGAAGGCTTCCAGCAACAGCTGACCCTCAGGCGCCAGTGGCGCCAGGGTGGCGAGGACCACGGCGCCGATGGGCACCGGGCTGTCGACGATCATCGGCTGCGCATACACGAATCGGTCCCCAACCTGTACCGGTCCGAGGAGATCATCGGCAAAGGTGTCGAGGGCCTCGCGGCCGGCGCTCGCCAATGCGTCGTCGAGGGTGGCGTCGCCGCTCAGCGGCATCTCGCTGCCTGCGACCGAGACGATGGCGGCGTAGTCGGCGCCGAGGAGGCGCTCGAGGATCGCCGCCGACAGGTCGCGGGCGAAACCGATCTCGGTGCCACCAAAGCTCTCCCCACGTTCGAAAACCTTGCGGTCCCACACCGAGTCGATGGCCCCGGCGGCGATGTTGAGGAGGGCGTGGTCGGCGTCAGCGAGACCGGAGGTCGCCGCTTCCGCCTCCCCCCAATGGCTGTCGATCTCTGTGATGCGTTCACGGGTCATCGGTCACACCTCCATGCCGGAAACCGGCGTCGTACCGAATCTCTGGAGGGAACTACTCACGCATCAAGATCAGAGCTCTTCGCACCAGGGCGAAGTGCTCCTGCACCCAGGCCTCGATGTTGTGGAGCTCGTCCGGCGTTATGGCCATTCGGTTGGCAACCGCATTGACCAGCGATTCCTCGTCAACCGAAAAGCTGGTGTCCGAGTAGCCGAGGCCGATAAGCTCGAGCAGGGCCGCGATCTTCGAGCGTCTTTCCTTGAACACGCCGGCCAGCTCGTCCACCGTACGGCCCCCACCCACGGCATCGGCCAATCCCATCTCGGCCTTGAGGGAGGCGACCGCCGCCGCCTCACGACCGACCACCAGACCGTCGGCCTCGATCATCTGCTCCGCCAGCTCGGCGAAGGCACGCTTTTCGTCGTCATCGAGTAGGTTTAAATACACCGCGGCTCTCCTTTCGCGAGTCGATGTCATAAGCATAACAGCGCACGAATTAGGAATTAGGAATTAGGAGTTAGGAATGCCGCCCACCCGGCTATTGAATTCTCAGTTCTTAATTCTCAATTCCCACCCTCCAACCCTTTGGATCGGGTCTCGACGGCGATCAATTCAAAATTGAGAATTGAGAATTGAGAATTTCAGGTGGCTGGGTGGGACGTTCAAACGTTCAACGTTCTAACGTTCAAACGTTCAAACGCCGCTCCTGCCATGCCAACCAGCCTCGGAGGGCCATCGCCTTGAGCGGGCCGGAGCGACTCGCGGTTCGCTGCACGCTCCAGTCGATAATATTCCGCGGCGGGGTCGTCCGCTCGGGCTCGGGCCGGGGCACGAGCTGCATGGCCTCGCTCGGGCAGGTCTCGATGCACACGCCGCAGCCGATGCAGCGTTCGCCGATGACCTCATAAGCCCCGTCAGCGGTCTCCGCGACCGCCTCCACCGGACAGCGCTCGTTGGCGCACACCCCGCACTCCTCGCAGATTTCCTCGTCGATCACCGCCTCCCAGTTGCTGCGCACGAGACCGTTGGGCGCATGGTATTCGGTGAGCAGACGCAGAAACCCGCAGCAGCACGAGCAGCAGTTGCAGACAAACATCTGGTCGTGTTCGAAGTTGTAGGTGCAGTG
>CAYPBC010000266.1:0-3933 GCA_964408845.1 uncultured Thermoanaerobaculia bacterium | reverse complement strand
GCCGAGCTCCAGCTCGGCCATCCTTCATTCCTTCCCAGAAACAACCGTCATGTTCAACACCTTGAGTATTGAAAAATTTACCATACAAAGATAGAATATGGACTCAAGGAGGCTCGCCATGCCCAGGCGCCCGAAACGCAAGGTCACCTACTCGCTCCCGGAGGAACTGGTCGCCACGATCGCTGAAGTGGTGCGTGACGGCGCGGCTCCCTCCTACAGCGCCTTCGTCGAAGAGGCCTTGAGAGAAGGAGTCCGAAGCGCCCGTGAGCGGGCCCTGGCTCGCGCCTTCAGCGAGGCCGCCGAAGATCCGAGCTTCCTCACCGACGTCGATGAGACGATGCGCGCCTTTCGACATGTCGACCGCGAAGCCGGCGAGGGTGACGAGTGAGCACGTTGCCCTTCCAGTGGTCGGTGTTCAGCGTGGACCTCGACCCGGTCATCGGTTCCGAGCAGGCAGGTCGCCGGCCGGTGATCGTCATCTCTCGCGAGGTCGCAAATATCTCCCTGCCCGTCGTCACGGTCATCCCCCTCACCCGCCGAAAACCGGACCGCCGCGTATATCCCAACGAGGCGCTCGTACCCGAAGGGACCGCCGGCCTGACCCACGACAGCGTCGCCATGGCCCACCAGCTCCGTACCCTTTCAAAGCATCGCCTCGGCACCCATGTCGGGCGTATTGACGAACAGACCATCCGAACCGATATTCAACGCGCCATCCGCACGCACCTCGACCTTGACTGTTTCGGTGCCAGGCTTTAGGATCTTAGGAAGTTCGAGGTCTTCCTCTCCCCCACCGATGACCTGGCGCAAGAATCAAACACGTATAACTTCCCAACTTCCGAAAGCCTGGTACCCGTAATACCGTGTGGGGATCCGTGTGAACCCTACTTGCGTACTCCCAGATCACAGAGCTCGAGGTCGAGAAAGTCAGCGACCCTCTGCGCCATGTCGAGGGCGTTGGTGTGGTTGCTTGGTTTTCCGAGCGTGAGGGATGCTCGCCCGCTCGCCTTTCGCTCCTTTTCCAGTTCGTGCATCTTCACACCGAACTCGCGAAGATTCTTGACAGTGTCGACCACACGACCGCTGTCCTCGATGAGATCGGTCAGATGCGCCTCGGGCGGGTCGTCCTCGCAGATGAGCTTCACTGGATAGATGAAATATGTCCGGGTCTCCTTGACCTGAGTACCCGTGGTCGTTCCCCTTCTACGGGACTCCGTTTGCCTCTCCTTGCAGATCACAACAGTCCTGAAATCATCCGTCGGCCTCTCGCTGCTCTTGAACGGAACCAGCAAACCCCACGCGCTCGTCACCGTTCCTCGCTTGCGGTCGAAGCGATGCACCGACAACCCGAAGAGCATCCACAGACCGGGTATCAGACAGACCACCCCGAAGAGAAGCTGCACCCACAGCGGCAAATCCTCGAAACCCGAAACCAACCTGGGCACGATGAGAACCGCCAGGCCCATGACGGTGAGCAGCAAACCGACCCAGGGTTTGCGCTCGTTCTTGAACTCCAGGACATCAGGATCTGTATTCATAGACGCCTCCTTTCACGATCCTTTTATTTAAATCGGAACCCTCTCGAGTCGCACTGTTTTCCTTCGGGATGGTGTGGCGTTTCCAAAAACCTCCAATGGCTTCACGACTGAGCAGACGGTGGTATTACCGGCGCCCGCTCAGTCGTCAAGCGCCGCCCGGATGATCTCCTGGTTTTCTGAGCAGCTCATGTAGCCGGCCATTTCCAGAGCCGTCGTGTTGCCCCGGGTGGCCGGCGTCGGGTCGGCGCCGGCGTCAATCAAAGCTCGAACGAGCCGACTCGCCGCGCAGTTTCCCGCCGCATGGATCAGCGGTGTGGCGTTGTTCGAGTCGGCGATATTGACGTCCGCGCCGGCCTCGACAAGGAACAGGGCGAGGTCGATGTGGCGGCTGCTGATCGCCGACACCAGGGCGGTGCCCTGTCGACCGGTGAAGTCGACGGGAAAGCCGGCCGCCAAGAAAAGCTTGACCGCCTCGGTGTTGCCCTGGACCGCGCTCATCACCAGGAAATCTCCGCTCGGCTCCGGGTACCCCATCTCCTGGAGCTGCCGGACGGCTTCCTCCGGGGTCACACCGAGGTCGGCTGCAACCGCCGATCCCGGAGTTTCGACGACCACCTGCACGTCCACCTTGGCCCCCGGGGTCGGGGGGTTCTCCTCGCTCTTGGGCGGAGCGATGCCGGCGCGGCTCTTCGGCAGCGGGTCGATGGACGGCAACTCGTACGAAACCCGGATCGTGGCCCAGTCATCGATTGTGTCGATCTGAACCTCGGCGACCTCGCCCCAGTAGGTCTTGGTGTCGGTGACCAAGTCGTCGACGATGCTCATCTGCGATGAGGGATACGCCTGCAGCTGGCTCCCCGACTTGTCATAGGCGCGAAACGCATCGATGCCGGTGAACGAGGCCGCCTCGGGGGCCTCGTCATCGGCGCGGGTGCGCCAGAGAACGAAGGGCCCGTCGAAGGTCACATCCAGCCCCTCGGGGAGGGCCTGGCCTTTGCGGGCCGAGATCGTTCGAATGCTCAAAGGATATCGGATCGTGACCGAGCCGACCGCACGCGCGAACTCGACCGGCGCCTCCCCCTCGACCGGTATGACACGGAGCTCGTCGTGATGGGTCGTGTGGTCGTAGAGGCCACGCTCACGCTCGTACGGCACCTCCACCCCGCTCGCGTCGAACAGCGTGGGGTCGGTGAAGTCCACAACCGCGTACACACTGTTGTCGGTGCTCGGCAGGACGAGGTGGATCTCGGGTGTGTTGAAGCCGAACCATGCGTAGTTGCGGCCAGAGACCACGGTGGTCTGTTTCACGACCTGCTCGGCCGTGAGCCCGACGAACTCCGGGGCCTCGGCCTTCTCGTCATACTTGGGATTGGTGAGCAGCTCCTCACGCTCCTGAGCCGGGGCGAGGGATGTGATCGCAAGCGGGAGTAGAGCCATCACCCAGAAACGGATCAATCTCATGACCGGCCTCCAGTTGTTTGAATGCAGGATACCAGCTCTCCCTCCCGCGCCGCGAGCGGAAAGGCGTGGCTGACACCTTTGATTCTTCGCTCCCCCCGGGACCGCCTAGCTCCAGCTCGGCATTCATGCACTCCACTACCTTCCAGGAATGCTATCGTCACGCATGCTGTGCTCCATGAATGGCCGCAACCAACCATGACCTCACAACCCGGGTGCCGGTATCCGCACACAACGCCGGGTCATGATAGGTGGCGCATGAGACAAGCGAAAGGACGGACCCGACTGTGTTCCTAGGCCATTTCGGAATTGGATTTGGAGCCAAGGCTGCCGCCCCAAAGACCTCTCTCGGCACACTCTTCCTCGCGACCCAGTTCATCGATCTTCTGTGGCCATCGTTGCTCCTGGTCGGGCTCGAGACGGTGAGGATTTCTCCCGGCATCACGAGAGTCACGCCTCTCGATTTCACGGAGTACCCATTCAGCCACAGCCTGATCGCTGTGCTGGTGTGGGCCTCTCTCTTTGCCGCGACCTACTATCTGCTACGTCGATATCCGAAAGGCGCATGGGTCTGCGGTGGCGTCGTTCTCAGCCATTGGATGTTGGATGCCCTGGTCCATCGGCCGGATCTTCCACTGGTGCCGGGAGGCGCCGCCCGCATTGGTCTCGGGCTGTGGCACTCGGTGCCGGCCACACTTGTGGTCGAGCTGGGCATCTTCGCGATCGGCGTCGGACTCTACGTGCGATCAACCCGACCCGTCGACCGGGTTGGGTCCGTAGCCCTTTGGGTGCTGGTTGGTTTCCTGCTGGTATTCTACTTCGGAAGCGTCTTCGGCCCGCCCCCACCAAGTATTGCAGCTCTGGCCTGGGCGGGCCACGCACTGTGGCTCCTGGTGATCTGGGCGTACTGGATCGACCGTCACCGGGTGAGCCATGA
>CAYPBC010000265.1:0-3945 GCA_964408845.1 uncultured Thermoanaerobaculia bacterium | reverse complement strand
CGCCAGCGCGCGCTGTACAGGGTCGAGCTCGCCGAGCGTGCCGAAGCCCGGCAAAAACAGCTCCTCGATGACGGTGTCATCAGCAGCGAAAACTACGACGTGAAGCTCGGCGAGCTGAACGTCCTGCGCGCCGAGCTCCAGCTGATCGAGGCACAGCTTCTCAAAACGGAGATTCGCGCTCCGTTCAGCGGCGTCATCGGTCTTCGCTGGGTGAGCCCCGGCAGCTATCTCTCGTCGCAGACCCGCATCGCTTCCTTGCACGATCTCGACCCGGTCAAGCTGGACTTTACCGTCCCGGAGAAGTACTCGGCATTGATGCGGAGGGGCGACAAGATCACGTTCGCCGTCGAGGGGTTCGAGCGTGCTTTCGGGGGAACCATCTACGCCATCGAGCCCAGCGTCGATGCCTCCACCCGGTCTCTCCGGATGCGTGCACGGTGCCCCAATAGCGATGGTTCGCTCGTACCCGGGATGTTTGCCAATGTCGATCTGGTCATTCGTTCGGTGCCGGAGGCTCTGACAGTGCCGTCGATCGCAATCATCCCCGAGCTCGGCGGGAAAAAGGTCTTCGTTTACGACAACGGAACGGCTGAGCCGCGGACGGTCGAAACCGGCATTCGAACCGAACGCGCGGTTCAGATCACCAGTGGCCTGGCCGAAGGCGATCTCGTCATCACCTCCGCCATCATGCAACTGCAGCCCGGCCTTGAGGTCGAGATCGAGGAGCCCGCAGCCGGCTCCGGTTCGGCGTCATGACGCTCTACACCCTCAGCATCCGGCGTCCGGTCCTTGCGATCGTGATGTCGATCACCATCGTTCTCTTCGGAATCCTCGGATTCACCTTCCTCGGTGTGCGGGAGTTCCCGTCACTCGACCCGCCGAACATCACCGTCTCCACCTCGTACCGCGGCGCCTCGGCCGACGTGATCGAATCGCAGATCACGGAACCGCTCGAGGCGTCGGTCAACGGAGTGGAGGGAATCCGCACCCTGACCTCGACCAGTCGCGACGGCCGCAGCACCATCCAAACCGAGTTCGACCTCGGGACCGATCTCGAGCGCGCCGCCAACGACGTTCGCGACAAGGTGTCCCGGGCTATGCGAAACCTCCCGCCGGACGTCGATCCTCCGATCGTCTCGAAGGCGGATGCCGATGCACGGCCGATCGCCGGGATCAGCGTGCGCAGCGACAGCCGCAACCTGCTCGAGCTCAGCCGGATCGCGGAAGAGGCATTCGTGGAGCGACTGCAGACCATCCCGAATGTGGCGAGCGTCGACATCTGGGGCGAAAAGACCTACTCCATGCGGCTGTGGCTCGATCCCCACAAGCTCGCCGCCTACCGGCTGTCTCCTATCGACGTTCGTGACGCGATGGCTCGAGAGAATATCGAGCTGCCGTCGGGGCGGATCGAAGGGGTGGATGTAGAGCTTCCGGTGCGGACCATGAGCCGCCTCGATACCCCGGAGGATTTCAACAACCTCATCCTCAAGAGCGAGGCCGGCCGGATCGTTCGTCTGCGCGATGTCGGCTACGCAGAGCTCGGTCCGCGCAACGAGCGCACGATTCTGAAGCGGAACGGCATCCCGATGGTCTTAGTCGTCGTCCGTCCCCAGCCGGGCGCCAACTACATCGCGATTGCGGACGAGTTCCGACGCCGCGTCGATCTCATTCAGAAGACGCTGCCGGCCGACATCGAGGTTTCGTGGGCCTTCGACGCCAGCCGGTTCATCCGCAAGTCGGTGGCCGAGGTGTGGCAAACCATCCTCATTGCATTCGGATTGGTCATGTTGATCATCTTCCTCTTCCTTCGCGACTGGCGAACGACGCTGATCCCGGTTCTGGTGATCCCGGTGTCCCTGATCGGCTCGTTCTTCATCATGTATCTGGCCGGCTTCACTCTCAACGTGCTGACCCTGCTGGCGCTGGTCCTCGCGATCGGGCTGGTGGTGGACGACGCGATCATCGTCGTCGAGGTGATCTACGCCAAGATCGAGGCGGGCCACGACCCGATGAGCGCCGGCATCAAGGGGACGCAGGAGATCTTTTTCGCGGTGGTGGCGACAACCGTGGCCCTGGTCGCCGTTTTCATGCCGATCTTGTTTCTGGGTGGGCTGGTCGGAAGGCTCTTCAGAGAGTTCGGCCTGACCCTCGCCGGAGCGGTGATCATCTCGTCCTTCGTCGCCCTGACGCTGACGCCGATGCTGGCGACCCGTCTTTTGAAGAAGCGGCAACGGCATCCGTGGCTGTACACCGCAACCGAACCGTTCTTCCGCGCTCTCACTTCCAGCTACCGCGGAGCGGTGACGGCGATCCTGCAACGGCGATGGCTCGCGTTGCCGATCATCCTGGTGTGCTTCGGCATCGTGGCCCTCTTCCTCAATCTGCTGCCACGTGAGCTGGCGCCGATCGAGGACCGCAGCTCGATCAGCATCTCCACCCGAGGCCCGGAAGGGGCGACATTCGGCTACATGGACCGCTTCATGGACCGGCTCAACGACCTCATCGAGGAAACGGTGCCCGAATCCGACACAACGATCACGGTCACCGCGCCGGGTTTCGGGGCCGCCTCGGCGGTCAACTCGGGCTTCGGCCGGATCACCCTGGTCGAGCCCGATGAGCGTGAACGGACCCAGGGTGAAATTGCGCAAGCCCTGGCGCTCGAGGTCAGGAGCCTCACCGAGGCGCAGACCTACATCTCGCAGTCGCCGACCATCGCCGTCGGCAGACGCCGCGGCCTGCCGGTCCAATTCGTGATCCAGGCCCCGAACATGGAGAAGCTGAAGCAGGTCCTTCCGCCGTTTCTCGCCGCGGCGGCCGAGGACCCAACCTTCACGTACGTCGATGTCAACCTCAAGTTCGACAAACCGGAGCTCCGGGTCACGATCGATCGGGAGCGGGCGCAGGACCTCGGTATTTCGGCCTTGCGCATCGCCCAAACCCTGCAGCTGGCGTTGAGTGAACAGCGGCTCGGATACTTCGTCATGGACGGCAAGCAATACGAGGTGATCGGGCAGGTGATGCGCGACGCCCGCGACGAAACCATCGATCTTCGCAATCTGTACGTGACCTCCGCCGGGCGCCCGCCAGTGCTCTTGGACAAGTTGGTGAACGTCACGGAGACCAGCAGTCCGCCGCAGATCTACCGTTTCAACCGCTACAAGTCGGCAACCGTGTCGGCCGCCCTGGCGCCCGGGAAAACGATCGGCGACGGCATCGAAGCGATGAGAATAATCGCGGAGAGCACGCTCGACGACACCATCGCGACAACGCTTGCCGGTGAGTCGAGAGACTTTGCCGAGAGCGGCAGCAGCCTGGTCTTCGTGTTCGTGCTGGCGCTCGTGTTGGTCTACCTGGCTCTGGCCGCGCAGTTCGAGAGCTTCCGAGATCCCCTGATCATCATGTTCACCGTGCCGCTGGCTCTGGCCGGAGCGCTGCTCTCACTCTGGTACTTCAATCAGACCCTCAACATATTCAGTCAGATCGGCATGATCATGCTGATCGGACTGGTAACCAAGAACGGCATCCTGATCGTCGAGTTCGCAAACCAGCGGAAAGCGGCTGGAATCCCGGTGACCCAGGCCATCATCGAAGGGGCGACGGCCCGCTTCCGGCCGGTGCTGATGACCAGTCTGTCGACCGTCCTCGGCATCCTGCCGATCGCGCTCGGTCTCGGAGCGGGAGCGGAGAGCCGCATCCCCATGGGGGTGGCGGTGATCGGTGGCTTGGTGCTGGGAACGTTTCTGACGCTGTTCGTGATCCCCGCAGTGTGCTCGTTCTTGACCAGCAAACAGGGAAGGGTGCAGCGTCTGGTTCCAGAGAGCTGAGGCTGAGCGCAAGGCCGAGCTCCAGCTCGGCGTCGTCCCCGTTCCCGGGATGGCGGACCCTGGGACCGCCGAGCTCCAGCTCGGCATTCTGAATCCCGGCCGCCCGAGCCAAACCGCGGGC
>CAYPBC010000264.1:0-3950 GCA_964408845.1 uncultured Thermoanaerobaculia bacterium | reverse complement strand
AACCGCCGAGCAAGGAGCTGGGAACACTCGAGGAGCGCGGTGGTGCTCTCGACATTAAACCGGCGCCCGACGGCCCGCTCCTCGTTTCAGGCCCGCTCGAGATCATGGCCGGGACCGGCCGCGCAATCGATCGCACGATCAATACCGCGCTCTGCCGGTGCGGGGCTTCCGAGAACAAGCCCTACTGCGATGGTTCGCACGTCAAGGTCGGCTTCCAGTCGGAGTGAGCGGCGGTGATCCGTCTGAGCGGCACCGATGCAGCTTGGCACTGACGCCAACCTGTTTAGGCGTTGAAATGGGTGGCACCTCTACGAAATGGGTGACACCCCTGCGCTCTGAACAATCGAGCGCCGAAGGCGCGGCAGACTCATAGCCTGGGGCGTCAGCCCCGGGAAGGAGAGCTGCCCAATTCGGTGAGCCCTGAAGGGGCGAAAGACCGTGGCTGCGGCGAGAGCTGTAGCCATCACCTCCTGATTATCTGTCGCCGCTTCGCGGCTCGGAGATTTCTTTTACTCTGTTCCTGGGGCTGACGCCCCAGGCTAAGAATATTCCGCCGCTTCGCTGCTGGCTCAACCCATCGGAACAGCCGGTGAGATATGCGGGCCAAGAGAGTGGGGCGTGCGGCCGAACTACATCCTGAAGGTGCTGAGAATATTCTCGGCGGCCGCGGTCGGTGTCATTCTGCCCTCGAGGACGTCATTCTCGAGCGTCGAAAGCGTTGCAGCCACCTGCGGATGCTCACGAACGGCGGAACGCAGGCCTTCGTCCACCAACGACCACATCCAGCCCAGGAGTTGCTTTTGCCGCCGCCGGTCGAGCTCCCCGTTGGCCGACACGACCGCATGGTGTTCTTCGATAATCTCCCAGATTTCGTCGAGACCGTTGCCGGTGAGACCGGACGAGGTCACCACCCTCGGCGTCCAGCCATCCTCGCCCCTAGGTCGCAGGATGGCGAGAGCGCGGTCGAGCTCGGCGCGCGCGTGCTCGGCAGCTTCGAGATTCTCACCATCCGCCTTGTTGATCGAGATCAGATCGGCGAGCTCGAGGATGCCGCGTTTGATGCCCTGCAGCTCGTCGCCGGCGCCGGCGAGCTCGAGGAGGAGGAAGAAGTCCACCATCTCGGCGACCGCGGTCTCCGATTGGCCGACGCCGACGGTTTCCACCAGAACCACGTCGTAGCCCGCCGCCTCGCAGACCAGGATCGCCTCCCGGGTCTTGCGCGCCACTCCACCCAGCGAGCCGCCGGTGGGGGAGGGGCGAATGAAGGTATCGTCCGACGAGGCCAGCTTTTCCATCCGTGTCTTGTCGCCGAGAATCGACCCCTTCGAAACCGATGACGAGGGATCGACCGCCAGCACCGCCACCCGGTGACCGTCTTCGACCAACCGGAGCCCAAAAGTCTCGATGAAGGTGCTCTTGCCGACCCCGGGCACTCCCGAAATGCCGATGCGGTGCGCGCCGCCGGTGAGCGGCAGGAGCCGGGTCAGGAGCTCCTGCGCCTGTGTCCGGTCGTCGGATCGATTCGACTCCACCAGGGTGATCACCTGCCCGAGCGCGGCGCTGTCACGCTCGCGGATTCCCCGCAAGTAGTCGTCAATGCTGAGGTGTCGAGGACCCATTAAACCACCATTCGTCCCGATCATACGTGGACCGGGCTGCCATCGCCAACGCCGTGGCGCCTTCCGCTTCCTTTTGCAGAATATTGTCTCGGTAATCGGGCAGGATCTGGTGATCTCAATCACAGCTCCAATGCCGAGGTGGCAATAGATTCAGGACAAAGGCTGCAGCGGATCGTGGAACCGGCCACGGTGGAATCCTTCCCCCGGAGTCGGGATACGACGTCTGCAGTACATGTCTGGTACTATTCCGGCGAGAAAAGGAGCACATCATGACCACTTCGGCTTCAGGGCGTTTGGGGCGTGGATTCGGCGGGCTTCTGTCGATCATTTTCCTTGTGACGATGGCTTTGCTGGTCGCGGCCCCGGGTACTTCCGACGCCAAGACACAGCTCTGGCTCTACCCCGATACGGACGATCCCCGCGCGGGTGGCCACGTGGTCACCGACAGCATGTTCACCCTGGTCGTGGAGAATCGCGGCAGAGGGGATGATGACACCGCCACCCTGGTCTCGCTGGTAGTTGCAGTGAATAACCCTGATCTGCTGGGCAGCGTCACTCTCGGCTGGCCCGATGACAGTACCTCGATCGTTGAAAACCTGATGTTTGGCACCCCGACCCTGCCGTGCGACGGGAAAAACGTTCCCCGGCACGGCATCTATCCGACCTTCTTCACGACGGTCTCGATTGCCAACGCCGACGCGGTCGACGAGATCGAGCCCGGTGGGAGCGTCGTGATCGAGGTCGAGATCGTCGGGGACGACGGTCTGGAGGTTCACTTCGACGTGATCGCTGAAGGCCACAAGGTGAAGAGAGACACCACGGTCTGCTATGGCGTGGTGAACCCATCCGGCCACGACGTGACGGCGGTCCTGGGCGATTCAGTCGATGCCGAATGTCCGGTAATGACCATCAACAAGTCTGCGAGCACCACCGGCGTCGAGGTCGGCGGCGAGGTCGAGTACACGATCGAGGTCTCGGGTTCGGAGGACTGCGAGCCCCTGACCAACCTGGTGATCACCGAGGACATTCCGACCGTCGGCGACCCCGCGGTCCCGGCCTTCACCGTGGATCCCTCGACCATTTTCCCCGCGCCGGTGAGTCAGACGGATGATCTGATTACCTGGAATCTCGATTCCCTCCCGGCCGGCGATACGGCCGTCTTCACCCTGACCGCTGTCTATGTTGAAGCGGCCGATGGTCACGAGGTCGTCAACACCGCATGCGTGACTGCGGACGGGATCGACGATCCGGAGTGCTCCAGCGCCGAGGTGGCTGTCGGTGAGGAGCCGGACGATGACGAGATCGGCGGTCCGGGCTTCTGGTGCAACCGGATTCGCTTTGCCGTGGAAGGGAGGCACAACGCCACCTACACGGTTGAAGAGCTCGAGGCATTCCTCGTGGAGATCAATGACGATGCGGATTCAGGTGAGGGATCGTCCGTCTTCTCGGAGCTTTACGATGCTTCCACGTTGGAATCCGCTCAGATTCTCCTCTGCCGCCCGCAGCTTGCCGAGTCGGCCGCCGACCGGCTCGCCCGTCACCTTCTCACCCTGTGGTTCAACATCGTGAGCGACAGGGTCGACCGCGGTCTCACGCTTGACGAGCTGTGCCCGGGCGATGAGGAGCTTCCGGAGGATTCCGATGGTGGGATGACCGTGGGCGACGTCGTCGCAGGGGCCGAGGACGAGCTCCTGGCCGACGAACCCGACGATGCCCTCCTCGACTGGTGGAAGGACGTGATCGACTTCATCAACAACGCCACGATCGGTCCCGACTGCGACGAGGAGGAACCGGTGTCACAGATGAGGAGATTCCGAGGTCGGCGTCTCGGTCGTCACTAGCCCGTTCCCATCCGGGAAACTCCGGTACGACGGCAGCTCGTAGCCGATGATGCTCAAGAAGGGGCGGCGTGCGTGGAAGCCGGCCACCGCTGCTCGTAGGCCTCGAGGGTTATCTGGAGAACCTCGGGACGCAGTTGTGAGTCTGCTTGACGATGGTCTGCGGCTCGACCCGTACCTCATTCGAGGCTGCCGCTGAGAGATACACGATCACCATGAGCAGGTTGATCGGAGAGATTCTCACACCATCTCCGGTTCGAGAATGTAAACTGTCTCTGCACTATGGAGGACTGAAACGATGAGACACCTTGGAATCTCTCTGTTCGCCGCAGCAATGGTGTGTGTGGTCGGCTGTCGTACGTTCAGCCCGACGCCCATGGATCAGGTCGGGTTCAAGGAGCGGGCCCAGAGTCGGTCAGAGGACGACGTCACGGTCAAGGTGGTGGTTTTGACCGCCGAGGAGGCCAAAGCGGCCTTTGACTGCAAGCTCTAC
>CAYPBC010000263.1:0-3963 GCA_964408845.1 uncultured Thermoanaerobaculia bacterium | reverse complement strand
TTCACGGTCATGGGCGTCACCATCGAGCGGGCGTGCTCGGGCCTCGTCGAGGCCGGCGCCGACATCGTCGGCTCCAACTGCGGCAACGGCATCGACCGGATGGTCGAGATTGCGCGCGACTTCACCGATCACGCATCGGTTCCAGTCATCATCCAGTCAAACGCCGGTCTGCCGGAGCATCACGCCGGAGAGCTCGTCTATCCGGAGTCACCGGAGTTCATGGCGGAACGGGTTGGACAGATGATGGATCTCGGCGTTTCCATCATCGGCGGCTGCTGCGGCACCACGCCGGCCCACATCCGCGCCATCAGGGCCGCGGTGGATTCCCACCGCGGCCCTGATGGCGAATGAGGAATGAGGAATTAGGAATGCCGCTCTCCCACCCGGTTTGCTGTTTCAACCGTTGGGGAGTTGAAATTCCTAATTCTCTTCAGTGCTCGTGCTTGCCCTCTTCGCCGAAGTAGGCGGTGCGGAACTTCTCGACGAGTTTTCGCAGGCTTTCGACCTGCCCGAGATCCGTGCTCTGCTTGGCCTTCATGGCGTGGACCTGGATGGCGTGGAGAAGCGCCAGCTTGTGTATGTACTCGTTCATCGCTTTTTCATCGCTGTGATCCGCCGGCATTTTGATCCGCTGCGCCATGAAGTAGGCTGTGACGATGTCCTGGATCTTTTGCGCGTGCTCTTCCTTGTTGTTGACCCAACGAACCAGCTGGTTGTAATCGACGGGGTTCGCCTTGGAAAGCGCGATGATCTGCGTCATCGATTTCTCGATCGTTGTGATGTCCTCCTCGATGAGCTGCACCCGCAATTCGTCGTCGTAGATTCCGCACGGAATCTGGCAGTGGGCCGCAGCGGGAGCGGCGGGGGCGAGGATAAGAGCCAGGGCGAGGGCGGCGAGAGCAAAGCGTGTCATGAGTTCCTCCATTTTCGAATTGTCTATCTGAATTTACCGATCGAACCCGAGCACCGATACTGGTTTGCTGAGCTCGATCACGTCTCCGTCGCGCAGCACTCTGAGGACGAGCCTGTCGTCGCCGGTCAGCGCGCGGACGGTGTCACTGATCTTCCGACTGAAGCCCGGGCTGCCGACGAGGATTCCGTTGACCGCAAGGATGATGTCACCGCCAAGGGTCAGGGTCTGGCCGGCAATCTTCGCGTTCAAATTTCCTGGTCGGAGACCGATGGCCGACGCGGGCGAGCCCGCGGCAACGCCTTCGACGAGGGTTCCGGCCCTCTGCGGAATATTGAGGGCGCGCGCCAGCGGACCTTCGATGAGGACGCCGTAGAGGCCGGTCCACGGGGTCGGGTCGTCGAGCAGCAGGTGTTTTGCGAGGTTCGAGGTGATCACAAAGCCGATCCCCTGGAATCCACCGCTGGACGAGAGAATGTGACTGACGATGCCTATGGCTTCGCCCCGCATATTGAACATCGGCCCGCCCGAGTTACCCTCGTTGATGGCGGCGTCGGTCTGCAGCAGCTCGACCTTTTCAAAACCGCCGAAGAGCTTGTCGGGGGTGCGGCGGCCGCTGACATAACCGACCGTCAGCGTGTGGGCGATGCCAAACGGCGCTCCGATCACAAAGACCTCATCGCCGATCTTCGTGGCATCAGAGTCGCCGAGAGTGACCGGAATGACGCCCGCAGGTACGGACTCGACCTTGATCAGGGCCACGTCCGAGCTCGGGTCCGAGGCTACGACCCTCGCGGTGACCACATCGCCGGTGACGAATCGCACCGAAAGCTGGTCCGCCACCTGCACCACGTGCGCTGCGGTCATGATCTGCCCGTCGGCCGAGATCAGGAATCCGGAACCGAGGCTTCCCGAGCTGACCCGTCGCGCCGGCCCCTGATCGGCGACCACTTGCTGGATGGTGGCGATTTCCACGACCGCCGGGTCGACCTGGAGAAAGAGCTCCGACAGGGTGGGGTCTGCAGCTCTCGCCTGAGAGGGGACGGCGAGGCCGAGGCACATGGCCGGGATGAATGCGATGCGAAGCGTCATGATATCTCCCTGCTGGCTTGATCCGTGGCGACGATGTCCGGCGGTTAAAGTTAGGTTAAAATCTGATCACAGAGGCTGGTTTCTATTTGACGAGGGGGATCTCTCCGGCCATCTCGTAGTTGACGATCGCGTCCATTTTGTTTTCGATCTGGAAGAATCGGGCCACGGTGCGTCCGGGGAGCACCTTGCCTATCTTCTTGGCGTACGCGGTTTGGATCTCGAGCATTTCCTTTTCAAACGCCAGGTGATCATTGAGGAGGGACATCGCTTCCGTGTCGGTCAGGGTTTCATAGCTGTCGGCAAACCGCTCGAGAAGGTCCACCCTGCTATTGATGGCCCGGCCGACCGCATCGCGATACTCCTGGTACAGGGGCCAGAACACCGCGCTTTCCTCACCGTTGAGACCGAGATTGGCGGCGACGATCTCCTGGCGCTGGGCCTGGATCGCGGCCCGCGTCAGTTGGACGTCGTCGTCGTTCGACTGCGCCGATACGACCGCGGCGACGACCACGGTGATCACGGACGCGAAGAGGGTGAGTCTGTGCTTCATGCGTGCTCCTCAGCGCTAGGAACGGTTGTCGGAGGCGGTTGATTCCCCGGTCTCTGCCCGATCGCAGGGGGTGGAGGTTGCCGTCGACGCCGCCCCCTCGCATGAAACCTGCGTCCACCCGCCACGGACCTTGGTGTTGCCGCAGTAGGTCTTGCCGACGCTGTTGGGATTGTTGAGATAGCCGAGAATGCTCCCGCAGCTCTCGTCCTCGCCCGGCGTCACCTCGCAGGTGCCGCTGTAGCGTGGGTTCTCGAAGCAGCAGGGCGACTGCTGGATGCCTGTGGAGGAATCCTCGGCAGCGGCTACTGCAGCCAGTGCTCCGAGGCACAGGACAAGGGCAATAACAGCGACAAGAGTACGGGATGATTTCATGATTCGAACTCCTTTCGGGTCAGTTGTGCGACGCGTGTTCCAACGACTGTATCTGGAGCTCGCGTTGCAGTCTGTTGCGATAAGTCATTGTGTAGGCCATGTAGTACTTGTTGATGTTGGCGACATAGCGGACCGTCTCGCTGCCGACACGGGCCGCGGCGATGGTCTCGACGTTCGAGAACCACAAATTGGGATCGTAGCCTTTTTCTTCGGCCTCCCGGCGGAGGCCGATGATTCTCGACGGGCCGGCGTTATACGCGGCGAGGGTAAAGTCGAAACGAGCCCAATCCGGAATCTCCGGATCCGAAAAGTATCGATCGCGCAGAAATGCCAGATACTTTGCACCGGCGTGGACGTTCTGGTCGACGGTGTCGATGGGCGTGACACCGACGTTCTTGTCGGCGGCGGTGCTGGGTTTCATCTGCATGATGCCAACTGCTCCAGCCTTGCTGCGCCGGCTCTGGTCGAGACGGGACTCCTGAAAGCCCACGGCGGCAAGAGCCAGCCAGTCGAAGCCATACATCTTGCCGTATTTCTGGAACACCTCGCGAAGCTGTTCGAGCCGCGTCTGGTGCTCCTCGATGATCGGGTTCGCGATCCATTTCGAGTCCTTGAAATACCGGTTGAAGAAAATGTTTCCCAGCAGGGTGCCCTTCTTGTTTTTGGCGATGAACGCGTCGAGGCTGGCCCGAAGCTCTGGATTGTTTTTGCGCACCGCCCACGCGATCGACCCCCCGGAGTGGACGACCAGATTCTCGTGAACCTGAAGATTGCTCATGATCCCGGCCCAGGCGTCGGCAACGTGTTGATCAGCGACGGTGAGCTTGAAAATTCCCGAGTTGACCATCTCGAGGATATCCTCGGTGGCAAGGCTGTTCGGCGCCTCGATGATTTCGATGGGCGATGCGCCGGAGGCGGTGAGCCGGGTGCTGAGGATTCTCAGATGATCGGCGTAGCTGCTCCCGGCGCGCACCCACACCTTTCGGCCGGAGAGATCGTCCAGCGTTTTGATCGGTGGGGCGCCGGGTCCGGAAACAAC
>CAYPBC010000262.1:0-3971 GCA_964408845.1 uncultured Thermoanaerobaculia bacterium | reverse complement strand
GGGTGCTCGACGTACTGGAAAGTACGCCTCCGCGCCCCTCGGGTCGAAAACCCCACTGGGCACAGCACTTCGCCGCCCTCGCGACGCAAGCCGGCGAGACATGCAGGTTGACCTTCACGCGCCGTCCTCCGCCGCCCCTTCCTCCCGCCGAACGAGCCGAGAGGCAGGAATCGCCACCGGTTCGGTCGGGGGAAGGTCGAGGAGGCAGACCGAAGCCTCAGCGATATCGGCGAAGATCGGCGCCGCGACCGTCGACGCCCAGAAGTCGATCACGGACGGATCCTCGACGGCCACCACCACGACAATCCGCGGATCGGGCATCGGCAGGAAGCCCGCGAACCACGCCACATGGTGCTCGTCGTCGAACGTCCCTGCGACCGCACGCTGGGCGGTCCCGGTCTTGCCCGCCGTCCGGAAACCGGACACCCGTGCAAGCTTCCCGGTTCCCTCGCGAACCACGTCCTCGAGCACGTCACGCAAACGTCGCGCGAGATCCTCGTCCAGCACCCGGGTTTGCACCGGGTCGACAGTCCGGCCGTTGGCGCCGGTGTCGGATATGACCAGTTGCGGCCGCAGCAGCCAACCGCCGTTTGCGATGGCCGCATAGGCCATCGCGAGCTGCAGAGGGCTGACGGTGAGCTCTTGACCAAGGGCAAAGCCGGCCCGGCTCATCTTCGACCACTTTCGTGGCGCCGGCAGCAGACCGCGGGCCTCGGCCGGGAAGTCGATCCCCGTACGGCGTCCAAAACCGAACGCGTCGAAGGCCCGCCACAGGTCATCCTCCGGCACCCGATCCGCGACCTGGATGATGCCCGCGTTGGCGGAGTGGATGATGATTTCCTCGAGGGTGTAGAGCCCCGGATCGACGTGGTCACGGATCCAATGGCCGGCAACGCGGGCGCCTCTGTTCTGGCAGTCGAATTGCTCTCCGCGCCTGACAACGTCGCACGACAGCGCAGCTGCCGCCACTATGGGTTTGACGGTGGAGCCCGGCTCGAACGCATCCTGTACCGGCCGCAGACGCCAGCCCGCAGGCTGTACGGCCCCCGGGTCGGCGGGGTCGAATGACGGCAATGATGCGAGGGCGAGGATGCGTCCGGTCCGCGCATCAGCGACCACCGCCGATGCGGCGCGAGCCCGGTGTCGAATGATCGCCTCCGAGAGGATCGATTCGCATCGCGCCTGCAGCCTCGCCTCGAGGGTCAGCTCGAGATCGAATCCGGCCCGGCCGCGGTGCAGCCGTTCCAATCGCACCTTCCGCTGGATAGCGTCTTTGATTGTGAGGTACTGCTCGGGTTCTCCCGCGAGGTAGGCATCGAAGGCGTGCTCGAAACCGGCCCTGCCGACCGTTCGGAGCTCCTCACGGCCGACAAAACCGATCACCGGCGCCGCCAGCGAACCCTGGGGGTAGATGCGGGCGAAATCGGGCACCAGCGCGACTGCCTGCGGCGCCAGTACCCGCACCTGCTCCGCGCGCTCACGCTGCAACCGCTTTGCCAGCCAAACGTTTCGTGGGCCATCATCGAGCCGCCGGGCGAGCTCGTCTTCTGAAACACCGAGCAACGGCGACGCCGCACGCACAAACAGCTCAGGGTAGTCGAGCAGCTTGGTATCGATCTGGATGGCGACCCGTGACACCGAGGTCGCGAGCACGTAGCCGTCGGCGCTGCGAATAGTCCCTCGCGGACCGTGAATCTCGATCACCCACTCCTGCTGGCGGAGAGCGAGCCGCTTCCACTCGTCATGCTCGAAAACCGTGATCTGCACGCTTCGAGCCACCACCATCGACGCGCCGAGTCCCAGCATCACGACGATCGCGAAAAGGCGCCGCCGATTCACCGCGGCACCTCGGTGTCCGCCGCCGCGGGCAGACCCGCCGGAGCGGCCGGGACCATCCCGAGGGCTCGGGCACGGGCCGCAAGATGTTCCGGGCTGCGCTCGAGCTCGAGCTCGAGCATGAGGCTGCGTTGGCGCTGCTCGAGCTCAGCGACCTGAGCCCTGAGCCGTATGAGCTCATAGTGGATCGAAGTGCTCCGGAGCCGCGGCCAGCCCACCAGGGCGAGGGCAAGAACCACCAGCGTCGACACCGCGAGCAGGAGGATCAACGCCTGCGACCACCTCCGATCCCGCTGCGGGATCAGAAAGCGGTTCGACGGGCCGATCCCGTGAAGGTCCACTCTCATCCCTCCTCGCGGCGCTCGGCCACCCGCAGACGTGCCGAACGGGCACGCGGATTACGCGCCACCTCACCCTCATCGGGGCGTACCGCGGAGGTGGTGATCACGGTGACCACCCGCTGTGGATCGCACCGGCACACCGGTAGTCCCGGCGGGCAGGTGCAACGGCCCGCCAGACGGCGAAAACCGTGCTTGACGATCCGATCTTCGAGCGAGTGGAACGAGATGACGGCGATTCGGCCGCCGGGGCGGAGTGCCCGCGCCGCCGGTTCGAGGAATCTCTCGAGCTGGCCGAGCTCGTCGTTGACTGAAATGCGGATGGCTTGGAAGGTACGGGTCGCCGGGTGGATTCGGCGTCCGCCACCACCGACGACCTTCTGGACCAACCGACTCAGCTCGCCGGTCGTGCGCAGAGGGGACTGTTCGCGGCTCTTGACGATGGCGCGGGCGATCGCCCTTGCTTGCCGCTCCTCGCCGTAGTTGCGGAGGATCGTCACCAGCTCCCCCCACTCCACACGCTCGAGAAGCTCGGCCGCGGTCTCACCTTCAGACCCCATCCGCATGTCCAGGGGTCCGTCGGCGGAGAAGGAAAAACCCCGCTCGGCATCGTCGAGCTGGAGCGACGAGCACCCGAGGTCGGCGAGCACCGCGGCCGGTGGTTCCAAATCGAGCTCTTCGACGACCGACGGCAGACGGTCGAAGGTCGCCTCGACCAACCGCACCCTCTCCCCGAAGACCCGCAGCCGTTCGCCGGCGCGGGCGAGCGCCCACGGGTCACGATCGAGCCCGACCAGGGAAAAGCCGGGATTTTCCGAAAGCAGGGCCCCGGCATGCCCACCGAGACCGACCGTGGCGTCGACGAGAAGTCCCGGGGCCGTCGGCGTGAGCAGCTCGACGATCTGGGCGGTGAGAACGGGCAGGTGATCGGAAGCCATTCCCGTCCTCCATCACAGCTCCAGCTGCGCGAGCTCTTCCAACTCCTCATCACTCAGCGAAGCACCTTTGAGGAACGAGGCGGCTCGGGCTCGGTTGGTCACGGCGAGGTGGTTGATACGGCCGGAGACCACGACCTCACCCTCCACGTCCACCATCTCCCGCAGCAAGGCCGGCACTAGGATTCGCCCCTGGTCGTCCACTTCCAGCAGCCGCCCATAATTGACCCGCTCGACCAGCTTCAACACCGCCGGCTTCATGGCCGGCTTCTTCAGCAATTGCTCCTCGACTCCCTGCCACACCGGCAGCGGGTACACTCTCAACTCGTGGGGAAAGAACGAGCACACGTAGACCTCGCGCCCAAAGCTTTCTTCGAGCTGCTCACGGAGACGTGCCGGGAGCTTGACACGCCCCTTGGCGTCGATGGTCGCCGGGAATCCACCTCGGAAACGCTCCACTCTGCCCCCTTATGCAGTCCAGACAGGCCCTCTGCACATTTTGATATCCACTTCGGACCTATTTGGACCACTTCTGACCACTCCATCTTGATCCGCCGCGCGCGGCATGTCAAGGGTTTGAGGGTCAAACAGATACGTTCATTTCGGGAGCTTCGGCACCCAATCGAGCAGATTCGGAAGAATACCACAAGATATTGTGGTTCTGAGACTCATACCCACCACATGTAGTATCGCAGGCGGAGACCACTCTTGGAACAAGTAATTAGTGATCAGTAACCAGTCATCAGTTTTCTGGCGAGGTTCTTGGCCACTGGTAACTCTCAAGAAACTCGGCCGACTGCGATAACTGTAACGAGCCGCGAAGCGGCGACAGATTCATAGCCTGGGGCGTCAGCCCACATAG
>CAYPBC010000261.1:0-4010 GCA_964408845.1 uncultured Thermoanaerobaculia bacterium | reverse complement strand
GCGATGTAGTGAACCGCGGGGCACATTGTGTCGGATGGTGGCACATCGGTGAAGACCGATGTCCCTCCCGGGGAGCAGTCGTAAGCACCGCGTTCCGGGACGGTGCCGGTGGTGGGAATCGGCCCGTTCTCGAGCATGGCACGTGCCAGGAAGGTGGCCATGTGCCACCGTTTGACCTTCAGGAGTGGGGCATATTCGGTGTCGTTCCAACCCACGGTGATGCCGTGGTGAAGAATCGTCTCCACATAGCTGTAGGCCCAGTGATCGGTCGGCACGTCGGTGAAGCTCTCGCCCAGGTGGAGGGTCCATTCGGCATCTCGATTGACATTCAACTCCTCCATGGCAAGGAGATCGACGTGGGTCGCCGGGCGCGTTCCCATGGGGCTGACCCACAGCTCGTAGCAGTTGCCCTCGGCGTAACAGTTGGTGACCTCATCCGGCGTCATCAGTCCGTACGAAGCACCGTCGTCAGGCTTCGAAAGGGTCATCCCGGAAGGACCGGTAAACGAGGTCACCTGGCCGGTGACGAACGCCGGCGAACAACCGACCGGGAACTGCCACGTGGGCGCCACCATCACGCGCTCGCCGCGCTCGAGGACGCCGTTCTCATTGGAGACGGTGCTCGACGAGCCGTACAGGTCGACGTCGAGGGCGAGCGCCATCATATTCTGCTCGCACGGCGCAGTTGTCGGGATGCCGAGGTGGGCGACACTTCCCAGGGACGCTCTAACGTAGTTCGTCATGTATCCCATGTTGAGGTGCTCGCGTTTGTCGTTGATGGTGTGGTAGTAGGCGTTGAAGTCGTCCTGGTCATCCTCGATGGCGAGGACGGCCGAGTAGCCGCGGGCCCAGAACGCGGCATGGTCGCTGGCGGTGATCCCGTCGGGGTCGATGATGGGGGAGAGGTCTCCGGACAGCCCGTAGACCGAAACCACATCGACGAAGGTGTTGGCGATGGCCAGGTCGCCCGAGTTGCCCGGGCGGGTGTGAATACGCAACGTTGGGCCATCGACGGCGTCCCAGCCGATCATGTCCATGTTGTAGACCGCAACGATGTTGTCGCCGTCTGCCTGGACCTTTGCCGCGTAGGCTTGCGCGCCGAGCAATCCCTGCTCCTCTCCGGTGAAGAAGACGAAGCGGATGGTTTTTTGAAACCAGTACTGGTCGAATAGCTCGGCGGCGAGCATCACCCCGACCGATCCGCTGCCATTGTCGTCGGCCCCCGGGGCGACGCCCCCGGAAGGCATGTCGTCGAGGTGGGCGGTGATGAGAACGATCTCGTCGGGGTCGGAGGCGCCGAGCTTCTCACCGATCACGTTGCGTCCCGAACTCCAGGTGTGGAACGACACGCCGAGGTTGAACTGGCTCATGAACTCGTAAACGTACTGGGTGGCCTTTTGGATGGGGATCCCCGAGTGCGTGTGCCGGGTGACGATGGTGTAGGCATCGCCGTCGACGGTGACCGGTGTCTCACCGCTGAGGTTGCCTTCGTAGCTGTAGACCGACGCCTGGGTCACTGCCGTGATGATGGAGGCGACCCGCGGGTCGTACGTTATTTGCGGCACCGCCGGCTGAACGCCGGGTGCGGGAAAGACCCAGGGATCGTAGCTGAAAAGCCCGAGGTCGAAGCCCATCTCGGCCAGCAGATCCGCCCGCCCCGGTGCGTCCCGCACCACGATTCTCAGGCCGTCGTCGAGGAGCACCGGCATCGCGAGGGCGGCGGCCTCCCTTGCGTCCGGACGGCGCTCGAGGGCGACGAGGTAGCCGGCGCCCGTCGCGCTCGCATCCAAAATGCGGGCGCCGGAAGCCAGACCCTCCCCGGCCGGCGCCAGGATCAGGACATAGTCGACGCCTCGGGCGTCACGCAGCACCGCGTGCACCGGAAACGGCACCTCACTCGCCGGGCCGGCGAGGTCGAGCCGCATCAGGGCGACTCCTGGCTGTGCCTCTTGTGGTGCTCCAGAGGTGGTTCCCGGAGCAATCAATCCGAGTCCGAGAGCGGCGATCCCGAGGATAGCGGCGGCGATCCGATCTGAGCGCATGACTTTTCCTTTTCCTGCCGGCCCATCGCGGACCAGGTTATGGCCCCGGTACCGTAACACAATGGATTGTGCTGGAAGGCAAAACTCCGCCTACTTGACACGGGGCTTTTAATGGGTCGCACGGTTACCGGTTGGGGATCGCATTCGTGGAAGGCATCCTCTCATCCACTCCTCAGAGGTAACCGAGAGCTTCGAGCTCCTCGATGGCCTCCGGCGACGCGACGTCGCTGTGCATGGCCTCTCCCTGGGACTGCATCGCCTCGTAGGCACTGGTCAACGAACGAATGAGATCAGCGATCTCGGGATCGAGCGGATCACACACGTTGTCGACCTCGAAAGGATCGGCGCCGAGGTCATAGTACTCGCAGGACCCCTCGGTGTTGATTATCAGCTTGCGAGCGGTGCTGCGGGTCGCATACACGTCACCCGGTAACCAGCCCTGCTTGATTCGTTTTTCATTCAGAGGCCGACGCTGGGCAAACGCCTTGCTGACCGTCCAACGCGCCTCACGGGCGTGTAGGAGCGGGAGGATCGACTGACCGACAACCGGAATCACCTGGGTCTCCATGTCGGTTCCCGCGAGGGCGGCCAGGGTCGGCGCCAGATCGACGAGGCGCACCATACTGAGTACGCGGCCGGCCTCGAAACGACCGGTCGGGCTGTGAACCAACAGGGGAACACGGATCTGCTCGTCGTAGATGTACCGGTCGTGATGCAAGTAATGGTGGTTCCCAAGCCCCTCACCATGGTCGGAGGTGATGAACCAGACCGATCCATCGAGGAGCCCGAGCGCGTCGAGTTTTTCGTAAAATTCTTCCACCGCCCGGTCCACCGCATACAGTTGTCCGTCGTAGAGATTCACTGCACGCACGATCGAAAACTCGTCCTGGAGAGGGTCGGCCGGGAGACCATGGTGTTCGCGCAACCACGACCGCAGCCCCTCGCCCCGAGGTTCTGCATTCTCCATAACCCACAGCACCGCCCTCCGGTTCAGACGATCAGGATCCTTCCACTCGTGCACATCGAAAAGGTGAATCCAAACGAAGGACTTCTCCTCGGCGCCGAGTCTCTCGAGCCACTCAGAGGCCCTGGCAAAAACGGCTGCGGCCGGTTCGAAACTGTCCGACGAGCTGAAATATTCAAAGCCTGCACCGAGACCGTTCAGAAATTTCACCGGCGTGAATGCTGCTGTCCGGTATCCCTGTTCCGAGAGCAGCTCGGCGATAGTGACCAGCCGATCGTCAAGCCGCTTGCCGTTGACCAGGATACGATGTTGGGCCGGTTGCAGCGAGGTAAAGAGGGAGGCGTGGCTTGGCGCGGTGTGGGAGCACGAACTCAACGCCAGATCAAATACCACCGATCGGTCGGCAAGGTCGTCGAGAAACGGCGACACGCCCCGTGGATAAGCGTATGCGCCGAGGTGATCGGCCCGAAGCGTGTCGATGGTGATGAGGATGATTCGCTGTGCGGGCGCTTGCGGCGCGGCGCAACCTCCCGCCGCGAGCAACACAAGGAAAGCCGCCACGCTCTTGGCGTATGCCACGACGAATCCCAAGAGCGGTGTCCAGTCCTGTTTGCCGGTTTCCGCATAATAATTCAACGCTCGTTTCACGTGCCCGCGCTCAGGGATAGGAAGTTCCTTTCGTTCCGCTGCAGCCTAACATGGTGTTCGGGAGGCTTTTCGGGCCCCGGGTCGAGATCGCACTTGTTGAGCCGCCCCATTCGCTACCACGGCAACTTTATCCGCAAAGGCTGTCCATCCGCCACCGACCCGGTTGTAGATGTGGAAGATCCGGCCTTCCTCAAAGCTCCGTCCTGCTCTCAGCATTCGGTCCCCCGCGCGCAGTCGAGCCCGCATTTCTCACCAGCTTTCTGCTGCGGCCAGCGATGCACCGCACCCAGCGGGATTTTCTCACTTCGGGGTGCTCTCCCCGCCGACAACAGCGCAATGTGGCCGAAGGCTCCCCC
>CAYPBC010000260.1:0-4025 GCA_964408845.1 uncultured Thermoanaerobaculia bacterium | reverse complement strand
TCCGCCAGCGGTGGCGCACCAGCATCAACCGCTTTGCGGAGGGCATGACCATCTTTGCGGTCATGTGTGCCGGGATCTTTCCGGGAATCCACGTTGGCCGCATCTGGTTCGCCTACTGGCTGGCGCCGATTCCAAACCAGATGAGCATGTGGCCCAACTTCCGCTCACCCCTGCTGTGGGATGTGTTTGCGGTCGGCACCTATGCGACGGTGTCGCTACTCTTCTGGTATATGGGGATGATCCCGGATCTGGCGACCCTTCGCGATCGCGCGACGACAAAGATCCGCTATTACGCCTACGGCCTCCTCAGCCTCGGCTGGCGATCCTCGAACCGCCACTGGCACCGCTTCGAGTTTGCCTACCTCTTGCTGGCGGCGTTGGCCACCCCGCTGGTGCTGTCGGTGCACTCGGTGGTGAGCTTCGACTTCGCAGTCTCGATCATGCCCGGCTGGCATACCACCATCTTCCCGCCCTACTTCGTCGCCGGCGCCATCTTTTCCGGCTTTGCCATGGTCGTGACACTGGTCATTCCGGTTCGCAAGATCTACGGCCTCCAGGAGATCATCACAACCCGCCACCTCGACAACATGGCCAAGATCATGCTCGCCACCAGCATGATGGTCGGCTTTGCCTATTCGACCGAATTTTTTGTCGCCTGGTACTCCGGCAATGCATATGAGGCCTTCACCTTCATGAACCGCGCCTTCGGCCCGTACGCCTGGGCCTACTGGACGATGGTCACCTGCAACGTGCTCGTGCCGCAGGTCTTCTGGATGAAGAGGTTCCGCACCAACACCATCCTGCTGTGGATCGCGTCGGTGCTGATCAACGTGGGCATGTGGTTCGAGCGCTTCGTGATCGTGGTCAGCTCGCTGAGCCGGGACTATCTGCCGACGAGCTGGGGCTACTACCGGCCGTCGATCGTCGACATCCTGACCTTTCTCGGCAGTTTCGGGCTCTTCTTCACGCTCTTCCTGCTCTTTATCCGCTTCCTGCCGATCGTCGGAATGGCGGAGGTCAAGGGCGTGATGCCGCAGGCCCACCTCGACCGTCCCGGCCACCGTGGTCACGGCGATTACCACGGCGACATCAGCGGAACGGAGGTGTTGTCGTGAGCACGGCCGCCGAAAACCCGGGGCTCTGCGGATACCTGGCGAGATTCGACCTGGTGGACGAGTTCCTGGCCGCAGCCACTCAGGTGCGTGATGCCGGTTACACCCGCTGGGACGCCCATTCGCCATTCGTGATCCACGGTCTCGACGCCGCCATGGGAGTGAAGAAAACGGTGTTGCCATACATCGTGTTCCTCGCGGGTCTCACCGGCGCCGCAGCCGGGATCCTCCTCCAGTGGTGGACGAATGCGGTCGACTACCCGTTCCTGATCAGCGGCAAACCACTCTTTTCGCTGCCCGCCAACATCCCGGTGGCGTTCGAGACGACCATTCTCTTTGCGGCCATCAGCGCGCTGATCGGCATGCTGGCCCTCAACCGGCTGCCGCAGCTCTACCACCCGCTCTTCACCAACCGCTCCTTCAAACGGGCAACCGACGACCGTTTCTTTATTTCCATCGAGGCCGCGGACCCGCTGTTTGACCCGATAGCAACCCTCGCGCTGCTTGAGTCGATCTCCGCGTGGCCGATCGAGGAAATCGAGGATCAACCATGAAGCTTCCCCGTTGGCTCGTATACCTCGTGGTGATATCAATCGCCTTGTCATTGGTACCGATCGCGCTCATCATGCGCGCCCGCGTAACGACCTCGTCGAAACCACGCATCCACCTCATTCCGGATATGGACAAGCAACCCAGATACGACACCCAGTCGCGCAACCCGCTCTTTGCGGACCGCAGGGCGATGCGGCCTCCGGTTGCTGGGACGGTGGCCCGCGGCACGCTGATTTGGGATGCTGACATCGCCACCGGCAGGATCGGCGAGGACTGGGTGGAGGTGATCCCGGTGGAGCTGACGGTCGGTGTTCTGCAGCGGGGTCGCGAACGCTACGACATCTTCTGTTCTCCGTGCCATGGACTTGCCGGCTTTGGGGACGGGATGGTGGCCAAGAGGGCCGACGAGCTGATGGAGGGCACCTGGACGCCGCCGACCTCCTTCCACAGCGATCTCCTGCGCCAACGTCCCGACGGCCACATCTTCAACACGATCTCGAACGGCATCCGCAACATGCCGGCATACGGCCCGCAGATCCCGGTGGAGGACCGGTGGGCCATCGTCGCCTATGTGAGGGCCCTCCAGCGGAGCCAGTACGCGACGGTCGATGACGTCCCGGCGGAGATCCGGGCGCAACTGCGATAGCGAGGCGCACATGCAGGGCAACGTACCCGACATCACCACCGAGAAACGGCACCTGAACGGGGTCGTGGGCCCTGCCCTGATCATCTGCGCCGTGATGGCGGTGATTGGTGTCGGTGGCTCGCTCATTCTCGCCAATACCACCGAACATGGTGGCGAGCGTCTGCTCGAGACCTACCTCGTGAGCTTCGCGTTCTTCCTCGCGATTTCTCTCGGCGCCCTGTTCTTCGTCCTCCTCCAGCATTGCACCCGTGCCGGTTGGAGCGTGGTGATTCGCCGGGTCGCCGAGGCGGTGGCGAGCAATGTTTGGGTGATGGCTCTACTCGCGATCCCAGTCGTGTACGGGATACCTCATTTGTACCACTGGGCGGACATCGGGGCGGCCGCCCACGACCCATTGCTGGTGGCCAAGGCGGGCTACCTCAACCCGACCTTTTTCGTCGTTCGTCTCGTCGTTTACTTCCTGATCTGGGGCGGCATGGCGAGCTTCTTCCACCGCACCTCGGTTAGGCAGGATGAGAGTGGAGATCCCCGATTGACCTTGCGGATGGAGCGGTTGGCCGCACCCGGGATGCTGCTCTTCGCTCTCAGCGTCAACTTTGCCGCCTTTGACATCCTGATGTCCCTCGACCCCCACTGGTTCTCGACCATCTTCGGGGTCTACTACTTCTCGGTGGCGGTTGTGGCCTTCCTCGCGGTGATGCCGAAGATTCTCTATGCGCTGCAGATGCGCGGCGTGCTTGCGAACGCCATCACCGTCGAGCACTATCACGACATCGGCAAGCTGCTCTTCGGATTCATCGTCTTTTGGGCCTACATCGCCTTCTCCCAATACATGCTCATTTGGTACGCCAATATTCCGGAGGAGACCGAGTGGTTCCTCAAACGACAGACCGGAGAGTGGACGACCGTCAGCCTCATCCTCATCTTCGGTCATTTCGTGCTGCCCTTCGTACTTTTGGTCTCGAGGAAGATCAAACGCCGACCCCTGCTGCTGGCGATCACCGGCGGCTATGTGGCGGCCATGTGCTGGGTCGACGTTTATTGGCTGGTGATCCCGGAGTTCAGCCCCGGCGTGGCGCGGTTCGGACTCCTCGACGTTCTGTGCTTCCTGGGCATGAACGGGATCTACTCAGCGGCGCTGCTGCTGCGGCTGAGAAAGCACTCGGTGATCGCAGAGAAAGACCCAAGGCTCGGAGAGAGCCTGTCGTTCGAGAACGCCTAACATGAATTAGGAATTAGGAATTAGGAATTAGGAATGTCGGCCAAACACCCGAGGTCCAGATCATTTTGCGGAGATGTAGCGATGGAATTCCTAATTCCTAATTCCTCATTCCTAATTCGGACGGAGTCCGCACATGCGCTATGACGATCCAAACGTTGCTGCTTCCGCTGTGGTGGGCATCATCTCGGCGATCCTGCTGTTCGTGATCATCGTCATGCTGCAGGCCCTGTTTTTCCGGGCAGAGCACCGTGAGATGGAGATAAAGGTCTATTCCCAGCCCTACCAGGCCCTCCAGCAGGCTGATGCCGACCAACTCGGACTCCTCAACAGCTACGGCTGGGTGAGTGAGAAAGACGGCGTGGTTCACCTGCCGATCGATCGCGCCATGGAACTCATCGCGGCCGAATCGGAGTGATACCTCGATTTCGAGGGTGTCCCTTTCGGCCGCAAATTAGGAATGAGGAATTAGGAATTAGGGATGCCGCCACCAGCT
>CAYPBC010000259.1:0-4031 GCA_964408845.1 uncultured Thermoanaerobaculia bacterium | reverse complement strand
CGTCTCTCCGCCTTTGGCGACATCGTCCACACATGGCCGCTCGCCTGTGCGCTTCGCGAGGCCCAACCTCGGTTGCATTTGATTTGGGTGGTCGAGGAGCCCTTCCGGCCTTTGGTCGAGGGGCATCCAGCGGTGGATCGGGTCGTCACTACCCGGACTCGGCTTTGGCGCCGGCGTCCGTGGTCGACTCAGACCCGGGCGGAGATCGCGGCGTTCAAGAGCCGTTTTCATGACCCGCAACCCGATGTCGCCCTCGATCCCCAGGGCGTCCTCAAGTCGGCTTTCGTGACCCGTTGGACCGGAGCGCCGCGGCGGGTCGGGTTGGCCCGCCCGTGGCGCCGGGAACGTCTCCCTGGCCTCGCGTACACCGAGACTGTTTGCGGCGCCGCGGACGGTGCCCACGTGGTCGACACCAACCTGGAGATGGTTCGTGCCGTTGATCTGCAGCCGCTACTGCGGCGGCCGCCCGACGGCGCATGGCTGCTCGATCGCATCGGCCACCGCTTCCCCACGAGTGGGTGGTCGGCGCCCTATGCTGTCGTTCTCCCGGGAACCGGCGGAGCACACAAGGACGTGGCGGTGCGGACGCTGGCAGAGGTGAGTCGGGAAATCGCCGCCGTGTTGGATCTTGACGTCGTCGTGGTCTGGGGACCGGGAGAGGAATCACGAGCAGCTGCGGTTGTCGGGGCGGGAGGAGAGCGCGTCCGCCTGGCGCCCAGCACCAATCTCGATGAGCTGGCAGCTGTACTCGGTGGTGCCTCCCTGGTGGTTGGAGGGGACACCGGCCCCGTACACCTCGCGGCCAGCTTCGGAGTGCCGACCGTGGCCGTTTTTCTGGCCAGCGACTGGCGACGAAACGGACCCCTCGGCCCACGCACCGCGGTTGTCTCCGGCGCCGGCGAATCTCCGGCGGGCCCATCGGGCTCGGCCCGTGTGCTCCCGCTCCGCCCGGTCGCATCTCGAGAGATCCTCTCTGCCGCCATCAAACTGATCGACAAAGGGTAGGGCTTTCCGGGTGCCGTGAAGGCCATTTTCCGGTGGATTCTCAGCCCGCACTCGCAGTTCTGTTCCTCGAACCCGCCTCTAACCCGCACTTCACGGCCTTCCGAAATCCAACCGCCATCTGTCCCCTACAGGCTCCAAAACGCCACATTTGTTACCATAGAAAAGGTACCTCAATGACGCGAGGCGATCACGCGCCTATTCCGAGTGAACTGAGTGCTACAATTTTACTTGAATACGTCTGTCGAATTGGAATGGATGGATGGCATTAAAAATCGGTGAACTACTGATCAAGGCAAAATTGATCAACGAGCACCAGCTGGCGAAAGCGCTCGAGGAGCAGCGAGCCGTCGGCGGACGTCTCGGCGAACATCTCGTGCGGTTGGAGTTCGTAACCGAGGAAGACATTCTCGATTGTCTCTCGCAGCAGTATGGCGTACCGTCAATCAACCTCAAACATTTCGACATCGATGAGTCGATCATTCGCCTGATCCCTGCCGATGTCGCGCGCAAGTATCAGTTCATCCCAGTGTCGAAGACTGGAGCCACGTTGACCGTAGCGATGACCGATCCCTCGAACGTGTTTGCCATGGATGACATCACCTTTATCACCGGCTATCGGGTGGAACCTGTGGTGGCCGCAGAGGACGCGCTGCGTGAGGCGATCGACAAGTATTACGGTACCAGCCATTCGATCGAGCTCAAAAGGGTGATGGAGGATCTGTCCACGGTCGAGGAGGCGTCGCTCGAGGTCCTCGAGGAAGAGGATGATCTCGATGTCCAGGATCTCGAAGCGAGTGCGGACGAGGCCCCAGTCGTTCGCCTGGTAAACCTGATCCTGACCGACGCTCTCAAGCGCAGCGCATCGGATATCCATATCGAACCGTATGAGAAATCTTACCGTGTACGTTTTCGGATCGACGGATTGCTGTACGAGATCATGAACCCACCCTTGAAGCTCAGGGATGCCATCTGCTCGCGCATCAAGATTCTCTCCAAGCTCGACATCGCCGAGAAACGGCTGCCGCAGGACGGCCGCATCAGGCTCAAGATGAAGTTCCAGGGCAAGATCAAGGAGCTCGATTTCCGGGTCTCGACCCTGCCGACGATGCATGGCGAGAAGATCGTCATGCGGCTGCTCGACAAAGACTCTCTGATGCTCGACATGACCAAGCTCGGCTTCGAGAAGTTGAGCCTCAAATACTTCGAGGAAGCGATCTTCCAGCCGTACGGGATGGTGCTCGTGACCGGTCCCACGGGTTCGGGAAAGACCAACACGCTGTACTCCGCGATCTCCCGGATCAACACCTCGGAGGTCAACATCATGACCGCCGAGGATCCGGTGGAGTTTCAGCTGGTCGGCATCAACCAGGTTCAGATGAAGGAAGGAATTGGCCTCAACTTCGCCGCCGCCCTGCGCTCGTTCCTCCGTCAGGATCCGAACATCGTCCTGGTCGGCGAGATCCGCGACTTCGAGACCGCCGAGATCGCGATCAAGGCGGCGCTCACCGGCCACCTCGTGCTCTCCACCCTCCATACGAATGATGCCCCATCATCCATCAACCGCCTCATGAACATGGGCATCGAGCCCTTCCTGGTTGCGACCTCGATCAACCTGGTCGTCGCCCAGCGCTTGATCCGCAGGATCTGTGAAAAGTGCAAACAACCGGAAGAGGCCCCGATTCAGGCGCTGCTCAACATCGGTTTCTCCGAGGCCGAGGCGCCCGACATCGAGATTTTCCGGGGGAAGGGGTGCGACGAGTGCAATCAACGCGGTTACAGGGGCCGGGTCGGCATGTACGAGGTCATGGTTATTTCCGAGGACATCCGCGAGCTCATCCTGTCGGGCGCCTCCACCCTGGAACTTCGCCGTAAGGCCCTTGAGGAAGGTATGATTGGATTGAGGCAGTCGGGTCTGCAGAAGATCCGCGACGGTATCACCACGATTGATGAGGTGGTGCGCGAGTCGATCCTGTAGACAGAGGAGATGGCCCAATGACTGTAAGCCTGCATGAACTTCTCAAGACCATGGTGGAGAAGGGTGGCACCGATCTTCACATCACCACCTACTCACCGCCGCTGATCCGTATCGACGGCACCCTGGTCACCCTTTCCCACCCGCCGATGACTGCGGTCGACACAAAGAAGCTGGCGTACTCGGTCCTCACCGATGCGCAGAAGCACCGATTTGAAGAATCCCTCGAGCTGGACATCTCGTTCGGGGTCAAGGGACTTGCCCGATTCCGGGCCAACGTCTACATGCAACGCGGCGCCGTGGCTGCCGCCTTCCGGCGCATCCCATACGAGATTCTCGGGTTCCGCGAGCTCGGACTGCCGCCCGTGGTCGAGGGACTGTGCAGCAAACCCCGCGGTCTGGTGCTCGTCACCGGTCCCACGGGCTCGGGCAAATCCACCACGCTCGCCGCCATGATCGACAAGATCAACCGTGAAAAGGCCCTCCACATCCTGACGATCGAGGATCCTGTGGAATACCTCCACTCCCACAAGAAGTGCATGGTCAACCAGCGCGAGCTGCACGCGGACACCCTCAGCTTTCCGAATGCGCTGCGCTCGGTGCTGCGCGAGGATCCCGATGTGGTGCTCATCGGCGAAATGCGCGATCTCGAGACCATCGAGTCCGCCCTCCGCATCGCTGAGACCGGCCACCTCACCTTCGCCACCCTCCATACCAACTCCGCACCGCAGACCATCAACCGCATCGTCGACGTCTTCCCCGAGCACCAGCAGTCGCAGATTCGCGCACAGCTCAGCTTCGTTCTCGAGGGCATCATTTGCCAGTCTCTTCTGCGCCGCGCATCCGGGAAGGGCCGTTGTCTGTGTTGCGAGGTTCTCATCCCCAGCGCGGCTATTCGAAATCTGATCCGCGAGGATAAAGTCCACCAGGTCTACTCGATGATGCAGGCCGGGCAAGTGAAGCACGGCATGCAGACCTTCAATCAGGCGCTGGCAACCCTCTATCAACGGCGATTGATTTCGCTGCAGGTGGCGCTTGCCTACAGTTCATATCC
>CAYPBC010000258.1:0-4057 GCA_964408845.1 uncultured Thermoanaerobaculia bacterium | reverse complement strand
TGGTCCAATTCATGCCCGCGACACCGATCTGCTGGATCAGGGTCATCACCGCGTAAGCGGTGCCGAGGCGTCGCTCCTCGACAATGTAGGCCACCGAGGGCCACATCACTGCCGGGATGAGCGAGAAGGCCACTCCCATCATGATGATCGGCACCCACAACGGTGCCACGTGGTAGGCCATCATGAGATAAACGGGCATCAGCAGGAAAGCTCCCACCGCCATGAAAAGGGCCCGCTTGCCGATCTTGTCAACCAGGAGGCCGAAGAGTGGTGTGGCGACCATCGCCGCCAGCGGCAGGACGCTGTTGTATTGACCGGCAACCTCTCGGGTGAGTTCCCACGAGTCGATGAAGAACTTGATGGCGAACGAACGGAACGGGAAGATCGCCGAGTAGAAGGTCACGCACAGCAGAACCACGAACCAGAAAGAGCGGCTGAATAGGAAGAAGTCCGACAGCACGAGCTTGTCGGTCTCACCGGCTCCGCCGAGTTGGTACCGGCGCGATGCGACTTTTTCGAGGGCGCCGTATACGAGCGCACTGACCAGGACCAACACACCGATCACTGCAGCGATGACCAACGGGCCCTGCCATCCGTCATAGGCGCCCTTGGCCCAGGTCGGCGACCAGTCGGCCGACACCGAACCCAGGCGGGCGATGGTGAGGTTGATCCCAAAGGCGAAGCTGAGCTCCTTGCCCTTGAACCACTTGGCGAGCGCGGTGGTGATCGCCACGATCAGCGGTTCGGAGCCGAGCCCGAGAAGGAAACGCGCCACCAGCATGACCGTGAAGTCAGACGACACCGCATTGAGAATCGCGGCAAACGTGCAGATCGCTGCGAAAAGGATCGTCGACTTGACGGTCCCGTAGCGATCGATGATGAACCCGCCGAGCAGGAGTATGATCACCGCCGCAATGCTGTAAACGGAGTACAGCGAGCCGATGTTCGCGTCGGTGAAACCGAGATCGGATTTGAGGATATCGGCAATCGGTGCGATCGAATCGTAGACATAGTAGTTGGCGAACATCGCCATGCTGATCACGATCAGCACGAACCACCGGTACGCGGGAGGCGGCTGGGTTGTCGAGTCGCCGGTTGCGGTGAGGGCGTCTGTCATTTCAGCTCCTTAAAATCTGGCTCCTTCAGAATAGTCACAGCCTCCGATTGTAGCCCCACCCGGAATGATGAGGAACCTGTCCGAGTATGAGGCGCGACCGCGTTACGCGCGGCGCGGCGCCAGATGCTGTGGCGCCGTGACGAAGTCGATCTCCCTCGATCGTCGAGGAACGGCAACTCAGAAGATGGCGGCGCGCACCTCATACCCGGACAGGTTCCCTACATCTCCAACTGGTGTTATAATGAGTTGATTCATCCGTGGCGCCACGGCGACCGCGGTCGCCGGAGGTATCTCCCAATTTGCTGACGCGTAGAAAATTCATTAAAAATGCATCTCTGACCGCCGCGAGCTCTCTCAGTTTCGCAGGCTACGGTTTTGCCAACGCCCTCGATCTGCCCGGCGTGCGTCGCGTGAACCTCGAGCTTCCCGCGCTCCCGACGGTCTGGGACGGTCTCAGGATCCTGCAAATATCGGACGTCCACGCCGGCCCGTACATGGGCGCGGAGCGCATGGCGAAGCTCCGCCAAATGGCAATGAGGCTCGAGCCCGACATGGTCGTCTTCACCGGCGATCAGATGGACCGGCGGCCGTCCGACGCCGAACTCTTCGTGCGCGGGTTTTCCGGCATCGAAGCGCCCCTGGGGACGTGGGGCATTCTTGGCAACCACGACCATTTCATCGACCCGAAACGATCGGAGTGGGCTCTCGAGGCCGCCGGTATCGAGCCATTGGTAAACCGCGGTGTGGTCCTCGATCGTGAGGGATCGACCCTGGCCCTGGTTGGAGTTGAAGACCTGCAGGCGGGTGAGGGACGCAACCCTGATTTTTCCGTCCTCAACGCCTATCCGACCTCGTTCCGAATCTGTCTGTGCCACCAACCACAGGGGTGGCACCGGGCGCTTGCCGCCGGTGCGCACCTCACCCTGGCGGGCCATACCCACGGTGGGCAAATCGCGCTCACCGGCCGCAACCTCAATGTCGCTCGGTTCAGCACCCGCTACATTGCCGGCCCGTACCGTCGCGAAGAGGGGTTCCTCTACGTGTCGCGCGGCGTCGGCGTCGGAGCGTTGCCCGTAAGGGTCGGGGCGCCGCCGGAGATTGACCTGTTGACGCTGCGGAGTTCGGCGATCGGCGAGCGGGTCGCGGCATAACAAGGGTACAGGGCACAGGGCACAGGGACGTCCCTGCACCCTGCACCCTGTACTCTGCACCCTGCACCCTGCACCCTGAACCCCAGCGACCTTCCCTCCTGCTAAGCTGCCCTCGCGGACCCGAAGACTGAGATTCTGATCAAGGGGGCCCTGAGCCTTTTCGCACTGGCAGTCGTCCTGTGACGCCATCGCCCGGGCTGCAAGCTCAAACCCCAGCAGGCGGGCCAGCTCCTGTGGGCGGTAGCCATTGTTGCTGGGCTGGCCTACACCAACTTCGGCTAGTTTCATGGACGATCCGGCATCCACCACTGGGAGCAGTTTCACTACTTCCTCGGATCGAAGTATTTTCCCGAGCTGGGCTATGACGGCCTCTATGTAGCATCCCTCGCCGCGGAGAGAGAAATCGACCTCGGCCACCCACCTCAGCGCTATATGCGCGATCTGCGGACCAACGAGGTTGTTCGCTCCAGCACGCTCGCCGACGAGGAACGCGAGGTCCGCGCTCGGTTTACGTCCGAGCGGTGGCAGGCCTTCGTCTCCGATGTCGAGTATTTCCTGCGCTTCAACAACCACGGCTACATCATGAAGATCCGCGACGACCACGGCTACAACCCGACACCCACGTGGACCTTCACGGCGCGGTTGTTCTCTCGTTGGCCGGCGGCGAGCAGATCGAGCCTCACCACCCTCGCCTGGCTCGATCCGCTGCTGCTGGGCGCCCTCTTCGTCACGATCTTCCGCACCTACGGCTCCCGAGTAGGATGCCTTTCCATGATCATCTTCGGGCTGGGGTACCCGTGGCGATTCGACTGGATCGGCGGCGCCTTTCTGCGCCAGGATTGGCTGATAGCGGTCGGCATCGCCATCTGCCTCCTCCATCGGCGGAAGCATCTGGCAGCCGGCGGATTGATCGCCTATGCGGCGATGGTGCGGGGCTTCCCGGCTGCCTTTCTGGTCGGCGCCGCGGTTCTTGGCCTCCAGGCGCTGTGGCGCCGGCAGCCGGTCGAATGGCTCGGGCGAATCGGTGCGGGTTTCACCGCGGGGGTTGCGGTCTGCCTTGTCGCCGGTTCTCTGTCCGGGATCGGCACCTCCACCTGGCCAGATTTCTGGGACAATTTGGGAAAGCACCAGGACACGTGGCTGACCAACAACGTCGGTCTCAAGGACACCCTCCTCTACGATGGCGCGACCATGAGGCGTGAGAACGTAGATTTCAGCCTCCCTGAGCCGTGGATCCACTGGCAGGCAAAGATGAATCGGCTCGAGAGTCAGCGACGCCCCGTTCTCGCCCTGGCCACCGTGGTATTTCTCGCTGCAGTGGTCCTGGCGGCCCGCCGCCAGGCGTTGGATCAGGCATCAGTCCTGGGAATCGTGGTGGTCTTCGCGATCGTCGTGCTCACCTGTTATTACTGGGTGATGCTGCTGCTGATTCCGCTCGGACGCGGCCGCTGGCGGCCAACCGCCGGCTGGCTCTCAATCAACACCGGCCTCTACGTCCTTCATCTCATGACCCCAGCCTTCGAGATGATCTACGGGCTCATGTCATGGGGACTACTGATCTTCTTTCTGGCATGGATCGCGCCGGATGTGATCGACAGCCTCAAAGAGATGCGCGCGAAGGGGCGTGAGGCCTGAGCGAATTCGGAATTCGGAATTCGGAATTGCCGTCCTGCAGGCGAGCCGCCCCCACCGCAAGGACAGACCAAACCGGGTTGGCTTGTGGTGCGGCCGTCCCGGCCGCACATGCAGGCGAGACGCCTGCGCTACAAGGACATACTCATCCGGGTTG
>CAYPBC010000257.1:0-4060 GCA_964408845.1 uncultured Thermoanaerobaculia bacterium | reverse complement strand
AGGCTGCGTACACCTCGTCGAAGAGGGAGGCATCGCCCTTGGCGCGGTTGACGCGGTCGATGGCGTAACCTTCGGCCTGCTCGATGGCCTGATCGGCTTCGCCGCGTGCCTTGGGGATCACCTTGTTGTACTCGCCGCGGGCCTCGTTGATGGCCCGCTCTCGCTCCTGCTCGGCCTGGTTGACCTCGTTGAAGGACGGCTTCACCTGGTCGGGCGGATCCACGCTGCGGAGCACGATCTGCTCCACCTGGATCCCGGTCTCGTACTGATTGCAGAGCTCCTGAAGCTCGACCTTGACCTGGTCCTCGACCTCCAACCGGCCGACCGTGATGACCTCGTCGACCGCACGGTCGCCGACCACTGCCCGCATCACCGCCTCGTTCATGTCACGGAAGGTCTTGGTGACGTTGCGGACCTTGAAGAGGTACTTGTACGGGTCTGCGACCCGGTACTGGGCGATCCACTCCACCACTACAACGTTGAGGTCGCCGGTGAGCATCAGAGACTCGCCGTCGAAGTTGCGGTCGGAGTAGCGTGTTTTGACCCCGGCCTCCACAGTTTGGAAGCCAAACTCCTGTTTGAGCTGCCGCTGCACCGGTACCTTGAGCACCTTCTCCATGGGTGCCGGGAGCTTGAAGTTGAGCCCCGGATCGGCGGTGCGGATGTACTTGCCGAAGCGCAATACGATGCCCACCTCCTCCGGTTGGACGGTGAAGATCGCGCTGAACAGTACCAGCGCGCCGATCAGGAATAGCGCGCCGCCAAGGATAATCCTGGTCGGCGGTTTCCCGGGTCGAAAGTCCCCAATGTCGAATGTTCGCGGTCCCTGGTTGTCCATGGTCTCATCCTCCCGTTACTGGTTTGTCGGGGCCGTGAGCACCAAGGTCACGTCACAGACGTTGGTGCCGGTCGGCCCGGTTCGAATAGAGTCGCCGACCGCATCGAGCGCGGTGGCGCTGTCGTTGTCGGCGAGTGACACCGCCGGGTCGATGCCGGCCCGGCGAAGACGTTCGTACGTTGTCGAATCGACGATCGCCCCGGCGCTCTCCGAGAGACCGTCGATACCGTCGGTACCGCCGGCGAGGACGATGACGTTGTTCGCGCCGTCGATCTCGATGGCGGCCGCCAACGCGAGCTCCTGATTGCGGCCGCCGCGGCCTCCTCCGCGGACAGTGACCGTGGTTTCACCACCCACTACTACGCCCGTAGGTGCGCGAGATTCCCTGGTGCGGCCGACGATGCCGAGTTCGCATCCGCGCATCGAGGCCTCGCCCTCGAGGTAGTGCGCCACCACCTCCACGTCATAATCACGTGCGGCGAGCTCGGCGGCGGCCGCGTCGACCGCCGTGCGGTTGTTGCCCATAACGTGACTCGAGGCAATGGCGGCCCAGGCGGAGTCATCGATGACCCGTTCGGCAGCAGCGTTCAAATATTCGATGATCGCATCGGGGACGGTCTCGCGAAGGCCAAAGCGGTCGAGGACCGCGAGCGCGTCGCCGGCGTTTGTGCTCGACGGCACGGTGGGGCCGGAGGCAATGTCGGTCAACGAGTCGCCGAGCACGTCGGAGAGGATCAGGGTGTGCACCGGCGCCGGCTGCGCGGTGCGGGCGAGACCGCCGCCCGCCGCCGCCAGAAGCTGCCGCCGCACCGTGTTGACGTCGTTGATCGCAGCGCCCGCCTTGAGCAAGGCCTTGGTGGTAGCGTGCACATCATCAAGCTCGAGGCCCTCCTCGGGCGACGCCATCAGGGCCGAGCCACCGCCCGACAGCAGCACGATCAAGAGATCGTCGCGGCCGAGCCCTGCGGCGATCTCGAGCAGGCGGCGGGTGGAGGCCTGACCATCGACATCGGGGTAGGGGTGGGCGCCTCGGAGGATCGTGGCATGGGCCTCGACCTCGGCCGGCACGGGCACGCCGTGCGGAGTGAGGACGAGGATCTCGTCGGCCCAATCCGGCACTGTAGCCAGCCAGGCAGCGGTAAGCCCCGGCGCCGCCTTGCCTATGGCCATCACAACATGGCGACCCGAGGTTTCGGACAACGGCTCACCGCCGACCAGCACCGTCTCACCAGAATGGTTGATCTGTGCGGGCACGAGGTTTTCAGGTCGCACTGCATCGACCGCGGCCTCGAAAGCGGCCAACGCGTCGGCCCGCATGTCTGCAAGCGACACCATGGTCGGTAGTGTAGCCTAACGAATTAGGAATTAGGAATTTTCTGCCGACACCCCACCGTAAAGTGAGGCGGAGGTGCCTGGATTCAGCCTGGCACTTCACAAAAGCTAAGAACCGATCTCCTCCTCTTCCGCCTCGCTCTCGACGGCGACGGTGTGGAGGACGAGCTTGCCGTCGTCCACGTCGAGCAGGATCCGGGTTCCCGGTGTGACCTCGCCCGCGAGCACCTTGGTGGCCAGCGGGTCCTGGACCAGGCGCTGGATGGTGCGCTTCAACGGCCGGGCGCCGAAGTCGGCGTCGAAGCCCTCATGCGCGAGCAGCCGGGCGGCCTCCTCGGTGGCCTCGACCTCGAGACCCTGATCGGCGAGCAGCCGGTTGAGGTTGGCGAGCTGGATGTGGACGATCTGTTCGACGTCTTTCTCGGTGAGGCGGTGGAAGATCAGCACATCGTCGATGCGGTTGAGAAACTCCGGCCGGAATTGCTTCTTGAGCTCAGCTTCGACCAGAGTCTCCATACGCTCGGGTTCCGATGCCGGCACGTCCTGGATCGCTCTCGACCCAACGTTGGAGGTCATGATGACAACGGTGTTGCGAAAGTCCACCGTGCGGCCCTTGCCGTCGGTGAGCCGGCCCTCGTCAAGCAGCTGCAGAAGCACGTTGAAGACGTCGGGGTGGGCCTTTTCGATTTCGTCGAGCAACAGCACCGTGTAGGGGCGCCGCCGCACCGCCTCGGTGAGCTGGCCGCCCTCGTCGTAACCGACGTAGCCGGGAGGGGCGCCGATCATGCGCGCCACCGAATGTTTTTCCGTGTACTCCGACATGTCGATGCGGACCATCGCCCGCTCGTCGTCGAAGAGAAAGTCGGCGAGCGACCGCGCGACCTCGGTCTTGCCGACGCCCGTCGGCCCGAGGAAGAGGAAGGAGCCTATCGGCCGGTTGGGGTCCTTGAGGCCGGCGCGCGCGCGCCGCACCGCCGCTGCGACCGCGCTGACGGCGGCCTCCTGACCGACGACCCGTTCGCCGATGCGCTCCTCCATACTCAGGAGCTTGTCCTTCTCGCCCTCGAGCAGACGCGTCACCGGGATCCCGGTCCAATGGGAGACCGCGCGGGCGATGTCCTCCTCGGCCACCTCCTCGGCGAGGATGGTGCCGTGCTCGTCCTGGTGGGCCTTGAGCGCGTCGGAGGCCTCCTCGAGCTGTTGATTGAGACTGACGAGCTCGCCGTAGCGCAACTTCGCCGCCCGCTCGAGGTCGCCGTCGCGCTCGGCGCGGTCGGCCGCCTCGCGGGTTTCTTCGATCTGCTCCTTGAGCTCCTGGAGCCGCGAGATGAGGTCCTTTTCCTTATGCCACTGAGCCTTGAGGCCCGAGATCTGCTCCTTGAGCTCGGCCAGCTCCTCCTCGATGATGGCGCGGCGTTCCTTCGAGGCCTTGTCCTTCTCCTTCGACAGCGCGCGTTTCTCGATCTCGAGCTGGAGGGCTCGGCGATCGAGCTGGTCGATCTCGGTCGGCATCGAGTCGATCTCGATGCGCAGCCGCGACGCCGCCTCGTCCATGAGATCGATCGCCTTGTCGGGCAGGAAGCGGTCGGTGATGTAGCGGTTGGACAGCGTCGCCGCCGCGACCAGCGCGTTGTCGGCGATCCGCACCCCGTGGTGAACCTCGTACTTCTCCTTGAGACCGCGGAGGATGGCGATGGTCTCCTCGACCGAGGGTTCGCCCACCATCACCGGTTGAAAGCGGCGCTCGAGCGCGGCGTCCTTCTCGATGTACTTGCGGTACTCGGTCAGGGTGGTGGCGCCGATCGCCCGTAGCTCGCCGCGCGCGAGCGCAGGTTTGAGGATGTTGGCCGCATCCATCGCGCCCTCGGCGGCGCCGGCGCCGACCAGGGT
>CAYPBC010000256.1:0-4080 GCA_964408845.1 uncultured Thermoanaerobaculia bacterium | reverse complement strand
CCTAATACCTAACACCTCGTTACGGCTCCAGAATCACACCGCGGCTGGTTGATCCGTCGACGAGCACCTGGGCGGGATACTCGAGACGAAGATGGCGGACGGCGCCGTCCATGGCGACGGTCATCGCCTCTTGCCTATCGAGCCAATCCCAATTGATGGACCCGCTGCCGTCCTGCTCGTGAACCGCGAAGAAGGCGACCCCGTAGCACGTGAGGTTGTGAAAGAAGTGGGATCCGAGCGAGGGCTCGACCTGGAGGTCTGCGAAATCGGTCTCGACGATCGTGCGAACCGATGAAATCTGCGGCCACGTGACGGGTATGCCGAGCCACGGGTCGCGCGAGCCCCATCGTCCCGGGCCGATCAGGATCGAGTACCGTCCGTCGCGTCGCAGCTCACGGTTGATCCTCTCGATGATGGCGGCCGTCTCCGCGGTCTGCGAGCGATCCACCCGGCGGGGGTCGATCACCACCAGGTCGGAGATGGTCTCGCGGCGGCCGTGTCCGAGAGCGACCTCGGATTGCACCACCGCCCTCCCGATCGTTTCCTCGTCGAGATTCACCTCCACATCCATCTGCTCGAAGACCATCGGCCTGAGCTGAAGAACGTTGAACGTCTGGCGTTGTCCCAGACCCGGTTCGATATCGGCAGCAAACTCGATCTCGGCCGGACTTGCGAGGCCTTGCTGGCACGTGTCGAGAAGGCGTGTGAGGATCTCCGGCAGGGGGACGACCCGTCCCCTGAGCAGGGCGTTGAAGGTGATCAGGGGCGCCCCGCCCTCCTCGAGGCCGGAGACGATGCGGTCGTTGGCCCGATCAAAGGTTGAAGCGAGCGGCGAGGCGGCGCCGTCGCGCACCGCTTCGATCATCTCCTCGTGTAGGAGGTTGGCATCGATTTGGACGCCCGGGATCACGTCGTCGCGTGACAGATCGAGGGCGTAGAAGCGGCGCTGCGCGTTGCGCAGGATGTCCTTGACCGCCGAGAATTGCGGCAGGACCTGCGGTTGTCGCGGACAGAAGCGGAGCGCCTCGAAGCCCTCCACCACCGACTTGCCGAGACCGAGGGCCACCTGGGCGACCCCGTCCTCTGGCTTCATGTCGCCGAAAGGATAGAAATTGTATGAGGAGGCTGTGCCCGAGAGCGTCGGGTAGAAACGATCGCCGCGGCGGCTGCCGACCAATCGCTGGATCAATACCGCCATCAACTCCTCCTCGATCCGGTAGGGCGTGGTCTCGAGGTAATCGCGTGCGGTTTCAGAGAAGGTGGAGGCGTAGACCACTTTGATCGCTTCGAGGAGCTGGGCGAGCCGGACGTCGAGCGAGGGGTGGTTGTTGGGCAGCATGATGGTGGCGTAGACGCCCGCAAAGGGTTGGTAGACCGAGTCCTCAAGGATGCTCGACGAGCGTATGGCGAGGGGTTCACACATCCGTTCGAGAAAGGCGCCGAGATCCGACCGCAGGCGGTGTTGGAAGCGTGCGCGCCGGAAATAGTCCAGGACCTGCTGGTCGTTCATGTCGCCGATGCGGGTGACGAAGCCGCGCAAACGGTTGTCGTCGAGGAACTCCTCGAAGACATCGCTGGCGAGGACTACCGTCTGTGGAATCGTGATAGCGACTCCTTCGATGTCGAAGAGCTCATGCGCGAGGATCTTGTGCATGAACGCCAGCCCCCGGCCCTTGCCGCCAAGCGAACCGGAGCCGATCTTTGCGAATGCCGTGAAGTCGTTGAACCGCGACTGGTCGAAGTCGGTGATGACGTGCCGTTGGATCTCGCGCAGATATCCGCTGATGGTGTCGATCAGATAGGCGCGGAGGTCGGACGGCGAGGGGAACTCGGTGACCTTGCGGGGACGCAGCATCGAGGCGAGCTCGAACTCAGTACGAGCCTTGAGCCAGGCCGAGAAATGGTTACGGCCGGCGTGGTAGACGAGGCTTTCGTCAGGCACCTCCGCAAGAGATTTCAGCATCGAACGCATCCCGGTAGCGCGCGCGACTGGCGTGCCGTCGGCGAGCTTGAAGATAAAATCCCCGAAACCGAAATGATCGAGAATGTATTCACGCAGGTCCTCGAGCAGGTGGGGCGACTGCTTACTCATAAACTCGGCCCCGGCTGCGATGGCCTTTGGTTTGTGCTCCATATCCATCGACTGCACGAGGATCGGAATGTCCTCGTCGCGTTCCCGGATACGCTCGGTCAGCCGGATGCCCGCCTCGAAGTCGAGCTCTCCCTCGCGTGGAAAGCTGACGTCGGTGATGATGCCGAGGACCTTAGAGGCGTACCGTTCGTACAGCTCCCACGCCTCCTCGAAGGTTTGCGCCAACAGAATCTTCGGACGCGCGCGAATACGCAACAGCCGGTGCGAGAGATTAATCCCTTCGGACATCAGGCGCCCGGTCTGGAGCGTGATCTCGGTGTAGAAGTGCGGAAGGTAGACGGAGTAGAAGCGAGGCTCGTCCTCGACCAGGATGATGGCCTGAACGCCTCCTACAAGAATGTCGTGCTCGGCGTTGCGCCGATCCTCGACCTGCTTGATCATCGCCAACAGCGCCTGCACGTTGCCCTGCCACAGGAAGGTCCAGTCGAGCTCCCCGCTGGCGCGGAGATCCTCGAGCCAGGGGAGCTCCCAGACATGGGCGGCGATCAAGCCAACCGGTAGAACCGGATGGGATTCCTTGATCAAGTGCACCAGATCGCCGATTTTCATATCGGGCAGGCGGGGGGTCGTGATCACCATGTCAAATTCGCGTTCGTCGAGTAGCTCGAGCGCTTCGGATGCCTCGGTGACTCGCGTGAAACGAGGAGCGAAACGGAGGTTGAGATCGAGGTTGCGGTACTCCTCGAGGACCAGCTCGGTGAGCTGTCCATCCTCCTCGAGGATGAACGAGTCGTAGTGGGAGGCAACCAGGAGGATCTCGATGATGCGGTACTTCATCAGCGCCGAGAACTCCTCGGAGTGCATCCCGTAGCGGCTGGTGAGCTCGATGGAGCTTTCGCTCATGTGGTGCCTCGCTCGAGACTACGGTAGCAGAGAAGGTATTAGGTTTTAGGTATTAGGTATTAGCTCATCGCACGGAATGTGCAGGAAGCTACCTTCTTCTCACTCGATCCACTTGGTGACGAAGACGTTTGTCTCGCCGGGCTTGGAGTTATGGCGGTTGGAGCAGAAGACAAAGGTCGTGCCGTCGGGCGACCACATGGGGAAGCCGTCGAAGCCCTCCCTATAGGTGATCCGCTCGAGGTCCTCGCCGTCGAGGCCGACCATCCAGAGATCGAACTCGCGTCCCTCCGGATCGCCGTAGTTGCTGGAGAAGATGATCTTGTCTCCCGAGGGGTGGAAGAAGGGCGCGAACGCGGCAACGCCGAGGTCGGTTATTTGCCGTTTGTCCGAACCATCCGCATTCATCACGAAGATCTCGAGCTTGGAAGGGCGGATGAGACCCTCGTCGAGCAGCGCCTGGTAATCCTCGATTTCGCCTGCGTCCGGCGGGTGGTGCGCGCGATAGATGATTTTGGTGCCGTCCGGGGAGAAGAAGGGGCCGCCGTCATAGCCGATCTCGTTCGTCAGGCGAATGACGTCGGAGCCGTCGAGGTTCATCGAGTAGATGTCGAGGTCTCCGTCACGTGTCGAGGTGAAGACGATGCGATCGCCTTGCGGCGAGACCGTAGCCTCGGCATCATATCCGTCGATATCGGTCAGCTTGGATATTTCCGAACCGTCCGGGCGAGCGCGGTAGATGTCGTAGCTCGCGTAGATCGGCCACACATAGCCTCGACTGTGGTCCGGCACCGGTGGGCAGTCGGGGTCGGCGCCGTGGGTGGAGGCGTAAATGATCCACTCGTCTCCGGGCAGAAAGTAGGCGCAGGTGGTGCGGCCGGCGCCGGTGGAGGTGAGGGTCGTCTCCGCAGTGTCGGCATTCATGACGAATATCTGGTCGCAGCCGTAGGGCGGTCTCGTGGACTGGAGGATGAGATCACCACCGGCAAAGGAGAAGTAGGCCTCGGCGTTCTCGCCACCGTCGGTGAGCATCCGGAGCTCGCCGAAGTGGGACTCGCGGGGGTCGGCCTCGATGATCCGGGGCAGGG
>CAYPBC010000255.1:0-4088 GCA_964408845.1 uncultured Thermoanaerobaculia bacterium | reverse complement strand
GTTTCTCAAGGTGACCTCGGTGATCAACCAGTACTCTCTCGAGGGATCGGTCAGCACAGCCGCTCCGCCCTATGATCTTCAGGCCACCGCGGCGCCCCCGCTCGGGATCGGCGGGCGCTACTCCGACCGCCCGACCATTACCTACATGCCGCTGACCGGCGCCGAATTCACCCGAAGCGTGATGACGCCGATCCCGCCGCGCACGATCATGTCGCTCATCCAGGCGGGATGGCGGGCGGACCTCCTCCTCCTCCTCACGGTGCGGGCCATCAACGGCGTATCATTCGCAACGAATGTTGGTGACACAGATCCCGACCCGCGCTTTTTCAGGCTCTTGACCCTGATGGCCAAGGTGCAGGAAGATGACGGACTGTCGTTCAGGGTGGAGAAATGAGGCAAGAACGATGTCGCCATTGTCGTGATCGGCCGGGAACCGTCCGAAGAACGTCAAGACTGCAATGCCGAGATTCGGGAGATCCTCGGTGTCGAGCCGAAGTTGGGAGAGTACAGCCTCGTTTTCGGTCGCCATTCCTCCGCCCCGAACGAGATCGCCATGCTCACTCGTTCGATCCTCGAAATGCTGGTCAGTTTGTCGCTATGGGTCGACGTTCCACCCGAGTATGTGACCAGCGGACGGGTTCGCCCGGCACCAGACCTAGCCATCTTGGAGAAGCATGGTTTCAAACCGTTGATCAAGGTCCACTCCTCAATGGATCGGCCCGAGAGCTCGTTTGTCGACGTGCGCTATGAGGGGCTGTGGTACTGGATCGACCACGACGATTTCAGGTCGAAGAGGACCCTGGGCTTCATGCAGCTGATGTTCTCACTCGCCGAGTCCGGCGGCGGACAGGTGGCGCCGGTGGTGACGGTCCAGGCCGGAGGTGGATAGCCGGCGGGTTCAGGGGGCAGGGCGCGGAGTCGTACTTGACAGTACATCGAGCGCCCTGAAGCGAGAAAACCCGCTGGGTGGGGCGCATCGACGGTCGTAGCTGAAAGCTGGTGAGAAATGCAGGCTAGGAGCCCGACACCGACGATCACCGACGCCGAACACCTCGCCCACGAACACTGGGGTCTGGATGGTCAGGCGACATCGCTTGTTGGCTACGAGGATCACAACTTCCTCCTCGCCTCCGGCGCCGGCGATCGCTGGGTGCTCAAGATCTCGCGCGAAGGCGTGGATGAGCGAGCCCTCGACTGCCAGATCCAGGTCTTGAAATTCCTCGAAGAGTCGGCGGTGGCCCTCCTCGTGCAGAGGGTCCGGCCCGCGGCCGACGGACGCTGCCTCATTCCAATCGAGACCGGAGACGGAGGACTCCGTTGGGTCCGAGTTTTCTCCTACCTCGAAGGGACACCGCTGGCAAAGCGCCGAAGACGACCGCGTCCGTTCCTCGAGGAGATCGGCCGCACCCTCGCCCGCCTCGACCTGGCCCTCAGCGCGTTCGACCACCCGGGCGCGCATCGGCACGTACCCTGGAACATCGAACGCGCCCATGAGATCGGACGATACGCAGAACACATCCCCGATCCAGCCCAACGCGAGATGGTCGAGCGTCACCTCGATCAATTTCGAAGCCAGGTGGCGCCGCGTCTGGCCGGCCTCGGCCACGGTGTCATCCACAACGATGCCAACGACTACAATTTGTTGGTGAGAGACAGCGCGGACGAGACGCCGGTGCTCGCCGGCCTCGTCGACTTCGGCGACTGTCTGCACACTGTCACCATCGCCGAACTCGCTATCGCCGCCGCCTACCTAATGCTCGACCGCGACGATCCGCTGACAACCGCCGCCCACCTCACCGCCGGATACCACTCGGTGCGACCTCTCACGGCACCTGAGCAGGGCCTGCTCTTCGACCTCATCGTCGCCAGGCTAGTCACCAGCGTGATCATGTCGGCGCGGGGTCTCCACCTCGAGCCTGACAACGAATACCTGCAGATCTCGGCGCAGCCGATCTGGCGTCTGTTGGAGAGGTTGGCCAGGATCGATCCCGACGAGGCGACCCGTCTATTCGAGGACGAGTGCGCCTCCTCCAGCACCCCGGTTCGCAGCACTGACGAGATCGTCGCTATTCGCCGCAATCACCTCGGTCGCAACCTCTCGATCTCCTACTCGCAACCGCTGAAGATCGTCCGCGGTGAGGGCCAGTACCTCTTCGACGACAAGGGCCGCCGCTATCTCGACTTGGTCAACAACGTCTGTCATGTGGGCCACTGCCACCCGCGGGTGGTGGCGGCGGCGCGGCGCCAGATGACCGAGCTCAACACCAACACCCGCTACCTTCACGACAATTTGGTCGAGTACGCGCGACGCTTGAAGTCGACCCTCCCCGACCCGCTCGACGTGTGCTTCTTCGTCAACTCCGGCACCGAGGCCAACGATCTGGCGCTGCGACTCGCCCGCGCCCACACCGGGTCGAAGGAGATCATCGTCCTCGACCACGCATACCACGGCCACTCGCCGTCGCTGGTCGAGATTTCACCCTACAAGTGCGAGGGGCCGGGTGGTGAGGGTCTCGCCGAGCACGCTCACAAGGTGCCGATGCCCGACCCGTACCGCGGACCCCACCGCGGCGCCGATGCCGGCGAGCGCTATGCCGACGAGGTGCAGGCGGCAGTCGCCGAGATCGGTGCCCAAGGCCGCAAGCCCGGCGCCTTTATGGCCGAGTCGCTGATTGGATGCGGCGGCCAGGTGGTTCCAGCCGACGGCTTCCTTGCAGCCGCCGCGAAAGCCATGAGATCGGCCGGCGCAGCCTACATCGCCGACGAGGTGCAGGTCGGTTTCGGCCGTGTCGGCACCCACTTCTGGGCCTTCGAAACGCAGGACGTCGTTCCCGACATCGTCACCCTCGGCAAACCGATCGGCAATGGCCACCCGATGGCCGCGGTCATCACCACGAAAGAGATCGCCGCCTCCTTCGACACGGGCATGGAGTACTTCAACACCTTCGGCGGCAACCCGGTGTCGTGCGCGATCGGCCTCGCGGTGCTTGACGTGATCGAGCAGGAAGGCCTCCAGCAGCACGCCCTCGAGATCGGCAACCGGATGCTCGATGGGCTTCGCGAGCTGCAGGCGCAGAGCCCACTGATCGGCGACGTCCGCGGGCTGGGGCTCTTCATCGGCGTCGAGCTGGTTCGCGACCACGAGACCCTCGAGCCCGCCGACACCGAGGCTGAGCAGGTGATCGACGAGATGAAGGCGCGCGGCTTCCTGCTCTCCACCGACGGCCCACTCCACAACGTGCTCAAGATCAAACCGCCGCTGATCCTGACCGAGCTCGATGTGGATGAGATGCTCGTAGCGCTCGATGAGGTTCTCGGCGCCCTCGAGTAAATCACAATCGGTATCACTTTCGATGGTCGCCGTGCCGGTCCGTTTGTTCGATACCGAAATGGAAAGCTGCGATAGAATCCTGAGTCCGCAGTCGGTGAGGAACGGTAGGTCATCATGTGTGGTTTGGTCGGCATTCTGGGCTGCAGAGGGCCCGACGAAGAGCGTCGGGAGCTGATCCACATGATGGCCGCAACCATGGCCCACCGCGGCCCCGACGGTGAGGGCTACATCACCCGCGAGGACTGCGCCCTCGGCTTCCGGCGGCTCGCCATCATCGACGTAGAGGCCGAGTCTCCGCCCTTCCCCAACGAGGACCGCAGCATCTGGACGATCTGCAACGGCCAGATATACAACGCGCCGGACCTGACCGAGGAGCTCATCGCCAAGGGCCACCAGTTTCGCACCGAAACCGACACCGAGGTGATCCCGCACCTCTATGAGGAGTACGGCGCCGACCTCGTCGAGCGCCTTAACGGCATGTTCGCCTTTGCGGTGTGGGACGAGCCCCGCCAGCGCCTCCTGCTGGCCCGCGACCGCGCCGGCGAGAAGCCGCTCTACTACTGGAGCGACGGCAAGGAGTTGGTCTTCGCCTCCGATCTCAGGGCCTTCCTGGTCCATCCGCGGATCCCCAAGGCGCTTGACCCGGTGGCGCTGCGCCGTTATCTGACCCACGACTTCTTTCCGGCGCCGCTGAGCCCCCTCAAGGGTGTCCACAAGCTGCCGGCGGGACATTTGTTGATCGCCGAGGACTGCAATG
>CAYPBC010000254.1:0-4089 GCA_964408845.1 uncultured Thermoanaerobaculia bacterium | reverse complement strand
CGCAGGCGTAGTCGCACTACGTTGAGGAGCACGATTTGCGAAAAGCACGACAGATGGCTGCCATTCGCCGCCCGCAGTAGACACCCGGTGAGATGACCGGGCTAACGTCGCTGCAACTCATGGGCCCGTAGAACGTACGTTTTGTTGTATGTTGTCGGCGACGCGTCCTGCACAGGCATTGTGATGAGTTGCCGTGCAACCTGGAGCACCTCTCCGGCACAATGATTGGTGGGAGGACGGTTCATGCCGCCGACCACCGGAGGATTGGATGGAACCCAAGATGAGCAACTCTTACCGGCGATCTGCACCAAGCTCTTGCGCTCCAGGCGCTTGCGAAAATGCTCCACATACCAACGGGTATGTGTCCGCTTTTCGCAAGCGCCGGAACATCAAGATCTTGGCGCAGCTCATCCAGCAGAATCGCTCATCTTGGGTTAAACGAGCCTTTTTATTACTGACCATGTTTGCGATTCTCGGGATCGCCGCGTGTCAGCCGGGCACGTCGGGATTGTGGTTCAGCGGAGACCTTGAGGCCGCTCGGGCTGAAGCCGGGACCCGCGACACCATGGTCATGATCGAGTTCTACGCCGATTGGTGCAACTGGTGCCGCCGCCTCGATGCTGACACTTTTTCGGTTCCGGAGGTCCGGCGTGAGCTTGCGAGGTTTGTGCCGATGAAGGTGAACGGCGAGAAAGGCGGCGCCGAGCTGGCCGCGAACCTCGGCGTCGACAGCTACCCGACCTTGATCTTCCTCGACCCCGACGGCAACGAGATGGACCGCATCCTCGGGTATCTTCCGCCGGACAGGTTCTTGCGACGTGTGCGGAGGATCCGCACCGGCGACACTTTCCTTGCCTGTCTCAGAGATCTCGAGGAAGATCCCGGGAACATCGAGGCCATCCAGCGCTCGGTCGACGGCCTGCTTGAACGATCGGATCCGGAGGGGGCGATCAACCGGATCGAGGCCTTCCATCGGGCCACTGACGGCAATCAGTTGGAGATCTGCCGTGGGCTCATGTTCACCGCGAGGGTCGAGCTCCACGGGCGTGTCTACCAGCGCGCGGCCAAGCTCTACCGCCGAAGTTGGGATCGGGGAATCGAGGTCCCAAACACCCAAGGCGCCGCCGCGCTGCATACACTGCTCGCCGAGGGCTTGGCCTCCCTTCCCCCAGACGATCAGGCGGCGCTGCTGCGTGAGGCGCGGTACGAGGACGCGGCTTCGTTACTTGAGATTCCGAACCTAGAGTTGGCCACCGCGGACAATCTCCTCGATGTCGCGGGATTCGCCTTTCGCAACGGCCACTTCGATCTCGCGGCCGATCTCTACCTTCGCTGGTACGAAGCCATGGGGGCAGTGGCCGAGCCGGACAGCCTCAACGACGTTGCCTGGAGACTTTACCTTGCGGGGACCGAGCTCGAGACCGCGATTGGGATTGCACGCCAAGCCTACGCAACGACACCGGATCCAGAGACCGCAGACACCCTCTCACGGCTGCTCTACGTGACAGGTTCGGTCGACGAGGCCATCGCCCTCGAAAGGCGCGCGGCCGAGGATGCAGGTGGACCCCGCGGCGAGACATATCTCGGGGTCGTGGATCGCATGGAAGCGGGCGAGGCTCTCGACGATAAGCCAACCTTTGAATCGTATCCAGGGCAGCGGCGAAGGGCACTTTAGCCACCCTTTCAAGAGACTCCCAAGCTTCTGTTTGCTGGGTCGAGCCAGCCGCGAAGCGGCGGAAGATGCATAGCCTGGGGCGTGAGCCCCAGGATCACGGCTCGGGAAAACCGACTAGCCGCGAAGCGGCGACAGACAGCTGGAAAATCATGGCTGCGGCTCACGCCGCAGCCGCGGTCTGTCGCCCCCTTTCGGGGGCTTTTGGGTGGTGATTCCCGGTACCTGGGGCTCACGCCCCAGGCTATAAGTCTGTCGCGCCTTCGGCGCTCGGTCATTGTGGCCCGCACCAGAAACGGCTCCCCGGTGTTTATTCCTGATGGGTCCCGGGGCTCAGCCCCAGGGTGGGCGCTCTCAAGATACTCGCTGAAAGCGAAGGGCGCGCTGTTGCCTCGGACACTCGGAGTATGGGCGGGTTGGTGGACATTGAGAATTGAGAATTCAAAATTGAGAATTCTTTCGGATCCGATGTCTGCGAGTGGGCGCGATTACCAAACATATTCCTTCGCGATCTCCCGCTTGTCGTGGCCGGCGAGGATGTGAACCACGCGAATCTTCTGCAGGCTGACGGGCGACAGGCTGCCGAGCGGAATGTGAACGATGCGCTTGGTCTGGGCGGACGCATAATCTCGAAGCCGCGACGATGGCGGGTGCGCCCCGACATGCACCACGAGCTTGTCGACGCTGTAGTCCACCGCCGCCATCACGAGTACATCGGACTTGGATCTGGCGATGCCATAGTCCGGGTCCCGCCACACGTCGTAAAGACGGCCCGGCGGGTAGGTGAGCATGAAGCCACCGTAGGTGGCACGCATGATTCCGGGGCCCACAACCTGTTGCAAAGGATCGGTGGCATAGAGGGCCATGTCCGACTCCTGCTCGTGCTCGCCGAGCCATGACATGAGGTAGGGGAAGTCACCGCCGCTGTGATCGTCATCGAAGATGATCACAACCGATCCAACCGAACCCGCCTCGCGACCCCGCTCATGCACCCAGATCCTGCCCTCGTGGTGGCGGAGGAGGGTCTCACGCAGATCAATGCCATCGAGCATGCTGGTTGTGAACGGCTCGGAGTGTGAGCTTTCGGCCGAGAGGATCGATACCGCCATGTGCTTGAGGTGCTGACCCCAGTCCTCGACAACAACGTCTTCGGGTGGGTAGGAGCAGATGCTGTCACCTGAAAAGGCGCGCAGCCACTCCCCGGGGTCGTCAGGCGTGGGCCGGCGCCTCACGGGTACCGACACCGGCCGCTGTTTGACGCGCATAAACCGCCGCCGGAATCGAACCGAGCGGGTACCAAGATCGAGAAGCTCGCCATCGATGCGGGCGGTTTCAATTTCGGCCGACTCCTCCTGCCACGGATAGCAGCGGGCGGTATCGAAGATCTCCCAGGCGAGGTTGTCGTCGCCGACGCCGCGCCCACCGACCACCCAGTCGTACAGCCCGGCGGTGAGATGCCCCTGGATCCTGGCGTAGCGGCGGACGAAATCAAAGAAGAGACGCCGCTGCCAGGGTGCGATTTCGGTTTGCGTTTGCTGTGTATAGGAGGCCGCGCCCACCTGCCACACGATGCCTGTGAGGGCCGCGCGGTCGGGGACGCTCGAGCCCGTCTCGACCCGGCGACTCCCATGATGTGCGGCAAAGGCGGCCACCGCCCGTGCGCGCTCGGGGCGATCCTCGATTTTTCCGCCGGTGACCACCGTCAACACACCGTGCGGTAGATTCAGACGCGGTGCGACGGTAGCGGTGAAATCGGGCTCGGGCGGCAGCACGGGCGCTCGCAGAAGCTCGAGGACCGCGTGCGCAAGAGGTGGATCGGGGAGGACCGCAGTCAGACTCTCCGGGTGGAGGTGGCGGAGATGAACACGGCTCCGGCGCTGCCTCGCGAGCGGCGGGGCGGTGGGGCCCGTCAGGAACTCGGCGACACGATCGGCGTGGGCAGCGCCGACCAGGGCGAGGACAGGGCCGTCGATGTGCTCGAGCGCCGTCTTCAGGTGGAAGGCCATTCCGCGTTCGCGGAGGGTGTCACGCTCGTCGTGGGGCGCCTCACCGGCGAGTCGGCGGATGAGCCCGATATAGGTCGCGGCGCCCAGCTCGTGCAGCGAATGGGGATCTGGTAGGACGTCGTGCCGCCGGTGCTGGTAGCGTACGTCGGGGTCCACCAGCAGGACCTCGCGCTCGTTCTCGGCCGCCCAGCGCATGCCCTCGACCAGGGGATCCCCCGGCGTTACTACCCACACCAGGGCGTCCTCGCCCGGTTCCTCGGAGACCACCGCCGATATTTTTGGCAGCCGCGCCACAGCCTTGGACGCGCTGGCGGCGAGGGTGGTGGGCAGCTCGACCGCGATGGCTGCCGGTCGCAGCGCTTCGCAAACACGACGCACCAACGGCGCGAGATCGACCCGCTCGTGCAGAAC
>CAYPBC010000253.1:0-4111 GCA_964408845.1 uncultured Thermoanaerobaculia bacterium | reverse complement strand
TTTGTAGCGCAGGCGTCTCGCCTGCAAGTGCGGCCGGGACGGCCGCACCACAAGGGCTCCGGACAGTCTTTTAGCGCAGGCGGCGGGGCTGGAGGGCGAGTGGGCGACGATCAACGACCGGCGAGGGCCTCTGCAGGATCTCCCGCCGCGGCCCGATGGGCCGGCGGCAGGGCGCCGAGAACGCACGCGCCGACAGCGAGGGCGATCACCGACGCCAAGAGCCAGGGCGAGAAATCGAAGAAGCTCTCCGGTTTGAAGGGGAAGTCGGGGAGCCGGTTCGCGGCCAGGACGTCGGCGACGGCACCCGCGGCGACCCCGGCCGCGACGCCCACGAGACCGGCGGCAAGCCCGACCGCCGCCGCCTCGCTCACGAGCAGCCGCCGAATGTCGGTGCGCCGCGCCCCGACCGCCCGCAACAAGCCGATCTCGCGCCGTCTCACCATCACCACCAGGTAGAACACATGCATGATGTGGGCGGCGGCGACCGCGATGAGGACGATGCCGACAAGCCCGAGCACTATGATCACGATGGCGGTGACGAGAGCTGCCCGGCGCACTCCGCGGTCCCTCACCTCGAGCCCGAGCTTCTCCACCCCGTTGACAACCTGCGGCAAGAGATCCGGATCACCGATCTCGAGGACCGCCGAGTGATATCGCTCGCCGGCCGCCGGCGAGTCGAGGACCATGTTGAGGCGCCGCACCTGGCCCAGCGGCAAGGTGACGCCGAGGGGGATCGCCATCTTCGAGACCCCGACGAAACGCATTCGCTCGCGAATTGGGGGACCGGCGGCGGGTCGAAATGTCGAGGCGCCGAATGCCATCTCGAAGGTCAGCCCCACGAGCGCATCGGGGTTGAGTTTCGGCAGGTCGTACGCCCGCCTGAACGCGCCGTTGTACAGCTCCACGACGTAGGGTGACACCAGTACCGGAATGAAGGGCCGGCACATACCCTCGGGGTTTCCCGCCACTCGGCCGCAGTAGGCGTCGTCACCGCAGTCGACATCACGAGTGCAACGGATTGCAGATCGTCCGCCGTCGACCTCCCGGAACGCCGTGCCGACCTCCTCCGCCACCAGGGCGGGATCGATCCCGTCGGCAACGATCTCGGTCTGCATCTCCGAACCCAAGAGCCCACCACCACCCGAGGCCAGGGCCGGAACGGTGAGCCGCATCTTTGGGTAGACCACCGTGACGCCATCGATGCGTGCCAGAGCCTCGAGGGCCGCGGCGTCGAGGGCGTCCCGTCCGAGGTCGATCCGTAGGGCGAAGAGATCAAGGTCGGAGGCCTTCGGCGCCACTTCGAGGTGATCGGCCGGAAAGACGCGGACCAGGAGGATCTCTCGAACCTGGAAACCCAACGCTAAAAAGAAGGTCAGCGCGGCGACGCCGAGGACGATGCCGACCGAGGCGGCCGCGAAATGGCGCCAATGGCGGACCAGATCGGCCATCACGGTGCGCGTCCACCCACGCCCGATCATCTCTCGCCCCCATCTCCGTCATCGAGGCAGCCGTCATGCAGGCGAAGGACTCGTCCGCCGGCTGCAGCGATCCCCTCATCGTGAGTTGCCGCAATGATGGTCACCTCGTGCTCCCGGTGGAGAGTGCTCAGGAGATCGACCACCTCGCGTCCGGTCTCGATGTCCAGGTTTCCCGTCGGCTCGTCGCAGAGTAGAATCTGCGGCCGGTTGAAGAGCGCCCTGGCGATCGCAATCCGCTGCCGTTCGCCCCCGGAGAGCGTCGACGGACGCCGAGCCCCCGCTCCCGGGAGGCCCACGGCGTCGAGAAGCTCGTCCGCCCGGGAGCGGATCCACGAGGCGTCACGGCGAGTCTCGCCACGGGTGAAGAGGGCCGCGAGCGCGACGTTTTCCCGGCACGTCAGGTGATCGAGGAGGTGGTAGGCCTGAAAGACGTGGCCCACCACGCGGTTGCGAAAGTCACTGATCTCGGCATCGGCGAGCGTCCTCAGATCGAGACCCGCGACGCGACCCTTACCCTCGAAAGCCCGGTCGAGACCGCCGATGATGTTGAGAAGGGTGGTCTTGCCGGAACCCGACCGGCCCACCAACGACACGAAGTCGTGCGCCCCAATCGCCAGGTCGATGCCGCAGAGGACATCGATCTCGGCGCCCGGATAACGCTTGCTGACGTTTTCCAACCGGATCACGCGCGGATTGTAGCGCAGCGGTCGATTCCGCTACCCAGCAGCTTGGAGCTTTGAGTATCGAGAAAACGCCCGCCCACCCCATGCACGCGGGACGCCTGCGCTACAAGGGCTCCGGGAAGCCTTGTAGCGCACGCGTCTCGCCTGCAGTGGGCGGGCAGATCTAGGCAGATGGCCGGCATTCCTAATTCCTAATTCCTAATTCAACACGCTACACTCACCGTCCATGCATATTCTCGCTCTAGATTTCGATGGTGTGCTCTGCGACTCCTCGCGAGAGGTCTTCGTGGTCGCGGTGGATGCCTACGCCAACCGGGAACCGGGGTCGGTACTGCTCGAACGATTGCGTTCGCTGCGTGACGACGCTCTCGAAGGTGGCGACGGATTCCGATCGGATGCGCTCTATGCCACGTTTTCCGAGCTTCTCCCGCTCGGCAACCGGGCCGAGGATTTCGGGGTCTCGTTGCGGGCGGTCGAGAACCAACTCGAGATCTCCGACCAGGACCAATACGACGCCTACTTCGGCAGCATCGACAGCGATTGGCTGGCGAGCTTCCACCGCGAATTCTATGGCGCTCGATCGCGATTGCGGGGGACGGACACCGCTGCATGGCTCGGGCTCCACCTCCCCTACCCCGGGCTCGCCGAGGTTCTCAGAAGCCACCGGGGACGCACCGAGCCGGCGGTCGCAACCGCGAAGGATGCGCGTTCGGTGCATCTCCTGCTCGAGCACCTCGGATACGACGGGGTCTTCGACCCGGAGCTCATCCTCGACAAGGAGACCGGGATCGAGAAGACGCACCACCTGCAGGCCCTGCATGAGCGGACCGGCACTGAATTCGAACGCATCACCTTTGTCGACGACAAGGTCAACCACCTCGTCACCGTGGCCGCACTCGGGGTGCGGCCGATTCTTGCCGGGTGGGGATTCAATACCCCACGCGAGCACGCTCGTGCCCGCGAGCTCGGTTACCCGGTCGCAACCCTGAACGATGCCGAGACAATTCTTTTCGAAGGAGAATCAGATTGACCGAGAAAAAAACTGTTCGCCTCTTCAGCTGGAACGTCAACGGTATCCGCGCCTGCGGCCGCAAGGGATTCCTCGACTGGCTGGCGGATACCAAACCCGACATCCTCGGGCTGCAGGAGACCCGGGCCCTGCCCGAGCAGCTCGAGGCGAGCCTCCTCAACCCGGACGGCTACCACGTCCACTTTCACCCCGCCGAACGCAGGGGATACTCCGGGGTCGCCCTGTACTCTTCGATCGAGCCCGCGAACGTCGTCCTCGGCGGCCTCTCCGCGCCGCACCTGGACGAGGAGGGCCGCCTGATCATCGCCGACTACGGAGACTTTCTTTTCTACACCGGTTACTTTCCGAACGGAGGTCACGACCTCAGCCGGGTGCCATACAAGCTCGAGTTCTCCGAGGCGGTGCTGCAGCACGCCGAGGCCCAGCGGCGCGCCGGCCGCAGCATCGTCATCTGCGGTGACGTCAACACAGCCCACGAGGAGATCGACATCGCCAATCCAAAGTCGAACCAGAAGAACACGGGCTTTCTGCCCGAGGAGCGCGCCTGGGTCAGCCGCTTTCTCGACCATGGCTACGTGGACATCTTCCGCCGCCTGAACCCCGGCGAGAACGGCCACTACACCTGGTGGAGCAACCGAAAGGGGGTTCGCGAGCGCAACGTCGGCTGGCGAATCGACTACTTCTTCATCTCACCCGACCTCGAGGAAAGAGTTGTGGCGGCCCGGATTCACGCAGACGTCATGGGATCGGATCATTGCCCGATCGAGCTGGAGCTCGCCTGCGCGAGCTCCAGCTCGAATTAGGAATTAGGAATTAGGAATTAGGAATGCCGCACACGCACCCACATCGAATTTCGAATTTCGGATGTACCACCGACCTCCCCGTGCACGCGGGGCGCGCGCACCATCCGGCTCCGCCCT
>CAYPBC010000252.1:0-4120 GCA_964408845.1 uncultured Thermoanaerobaculia bacterium | reverse complement strand
GATCGGGAGGATCCGTTCAGCCGCGGCCATATTTGTCCCAAGGCGGTGGCCCTGCAGGACATTTACGACGATCCCGACCGTCTGCGACACCCAATGCGCCGCACCAAGGACGGCGACTGGGAGCGCATCGGCTGGGACGAGGCGTTCGACCTGACTGCCGAGGGGATCCGAAAGGTCCAGCATGATCACGGCCTCGACGCGGTGGGGGTCTACCTCGGCAACCCCAACGTCCACAACTGGGGTTCGTTGCTCTACGGCCCGCCGCTATTGCGCAGCCTGCGCACCAGGAACCTCTTCTCCGCCACCTCCGTCGACCAATTGCCGCACCACGTGGCCGCGACCCTCATGTTCGGGCACAAGCTACTGCTGCCGGTACCCGACATCGACCGCACCCAACATCTGCTGGTGCTCGGCGCCAACCCGGTGGTCTCCAATGGCAGCATGATGACGGCGCCCGGATTCAAGAGACGGCTCGAGGAGCTGAAAACCCGCGGCGGCCGACTGGTGGTGATCGATCCGCGGCGGACCGAGACGGCCCGGATGGCGGATCAACACCACTTCATCCGTCCCGGTACGGATGCGTTGTTGCTGATGGCGTTGCTGCAGGTGGTCTTCGATGAGGGCCTCGAAGATATCGGGCGGTTGGGGGAGTTCTGTGATGGCCTGGAGACCGTACGATCGATGGTGGTCGACTTCCCTCCCGAGCGTGTGGCTCCGATCACCGGCATCGGCGCCGAGGCGATCCGCACGATGGCCAGGGAGTTCGCGACCGCAGATTCCGCCGCGTGCTACGGCCGGATCGGCGTCTCGACCCAGATCTTCGGCACTCTCTGCCAGTGGTTGATCAACGTGCTCAACACCGTTACCGGTAACCTCGACCGCCCGGGAGGGGCCATGTTCACCCGGCCGGCAGTAGATCTGGTGGCGAGTACCGGTCGCGGCAGTCTGGGGCGACGATCGAGCCGGGTTCGCGGTCTGCCCGGTTTCGGGGGTGAGCTACCGGTGGCGGCCCTCGCCGAGGAGATCCTGACCGATGGTCCGGGCCGAATCCGCGCGCTGATGACGGTGGCAGGGAATCCGGTTCTGTCGACGCCCAACGGCGTCCAGCTCGAGCAGGCGCTGACAGAGCTCGACTTCATGGTGGCCGTCGACTTCTACCTCAACGAGACCACCCGCCACGCCGATATCATCCTGCCACCGACCACCGCCCTCGAGCACGATCACTACGATCTCGTCTTCAATCTGCTGGCGGTGCGAAACACGGCGAAGTACTCGCCTCCCCTCTTCGATCCCGACCCGGATGCCCGCCACGACTGGCAGATTCTGGCCGAGCTCCACCGCCGGCTCGACAGGGGTTCGCTCACGGCGCGTTGGAAACGCCGGCTCAAGGCGAAGCTCGGTCCGCGGAGGATGCTCGATTGGGGTTTGCGCTTTGGACCCTACGGTTCAGGCCTTCGACCCTTCGCCTCGGGCCTGACTCTGAAGAAGCTCGAGAAAAACCCGCACGGTCTCGATCTCGATCCCCTCGAGCCCTGTCTGCCCGAACGTCTGCGGACCCGCGAACGACGAATCGAGCTTGCGCCGCCGCCGTTCGTGGACGACGTGAAACGTCTCAAGCAGCAGCTCGACGCGAGCCCGGCTGGCGCTTCGCTGGTGCTGATCGGTAGACGCCAGCTCCGAAGCAACAACTCCTGGATGCACAATTATCGGCGGTTGATGGGCGGCAGGGATCGTTGCACCCTCCTGATGCACCCCGATGACGCCTCTCATCTCGGCCTCGAGAATTCTTCACGGGTGGTCGTCGTCTCCCGGACGGGGCGGATCGAAGCGAAGCTGGAGCTGAACGACGAGATGATGCGCGGCGTCGTCAGCCTCCCCCACGGCTGGGGCCATCACCGCGCTGGAACGCGCATCGCCACCGCCGAGCAGCACCCCGGAGCCAGCCTCAACGATGTCACCGATGAACAACTGGTCGATCCGTTGTGCGGCAACGCCGTGCTCAGCGGGTTTCCGGTCCGCATCGAGACAGCGGACGCCGAGCTCCTTGGAGAGCTCCCCCCGGACGAGAGAACCCATTGACCTACCTATCGGCAACCGATCGCGGATCAGCGATCTTTCTTTTGTTTCAGTGCATCCCGTACCATCTTGCCGAAGCTACGTTCCCGGGCCCGGATCTCGTGGCGCTTGGACGCATCGCGGCGCATCTCGAGATTCTCGGCCTCCCGGCGTAGGCGCAGAAAGCTCGCCAATCTCGCTGAGTCCAGGTTCCCCCGTTCGATATCCTCGAGGACGGCGCAACCGGGCTCCGTCCCGTGCCGGCAATCACCAAAGCGGCACCGTCGGGCTGCCTTTTCGATCTCCGGGAATGCCGCCCCCACAGCCTCGGCGTCGAGCCACAAACCCAGCTCCCGGACTCCCGGCGTATCGATCAGACACGCCTCGCTCGGGAGGACGACAAGCTCGCGGAACGTGGTGGTGTGCCGGCCCTTGCAGTCACCTTCCCGGACCTCGGCGACGGCGAGTCTCTCCTCTCCGAGCAGTCGATTGGTGAGGGTCGATTTCCCGACCCCTGACGGCCCGAGCAACACCGCCGTCGATCCCACGGTTAGCCGGCCGGCCAGCGCATCCATGCCCTCGCCGGTCCTGGCGGAAACCGTCAACAGATCGGTAAACGGAGCTCCCTCTCTCGCCCTGGCGACGGCAGCCACGGGGTCCGCACAGAGGTCGAGCTTGGTCAGTACAACGATCGGTGTTGCGCCGCCGTCCCACGCGATGGCTGATGCGCGTTCGATGCGACGGGGGTTGGGGCCACGATCCAGGGCCTCGACCACCAGAACCAGATCCACGTTTGCCGCAGCCACCTGCTCGGAATCCCCCTCCCCGGGACGGCGCCGGGCCAGGGAACTGGTACGAGGCAGGATGACGCGAACAACTCCATCGCCACCGCTCAGATCGACGCCCACCCAATCGCCAACTGCCGGTGGGCCCGCCTCGCCGTCGGGGCTCAGGCGGCCGGCGATGGAGGCTGTAGCCTCTCCCATCTCGGATTGCACGGTCACGGCTCCGCGATCCACCCGGGTGATGCGAGCGGGGATGAGGTTCGAGGTTCTCAATTCTGCAAATAGCGATTCAAATCGGTCGTTCCAACCGATGGCCTTCATTTTCATGTCTGTCTCCTGTCGTGTGCGGATGCTCAAAGACACACCCCGGTCCGGATCGAAGATTCGAGGGGAAGACAATCGGGGTTGTATGGGTGAACCGTCGGGTTCAGCTCGTACGAACCCCTCAGACGACAGTGACGGCGAGATGCTGTGCCATAGGTCAGGGAGATTATCACGGCGCGGGTGCCAACCGATCGAAATAACCGGGTAGAATCCTTCGACACCGTTGTCGCTGCCCGAGGCCGGTAAGGAGGTCGTTCCGCCGATGAAAAAGAAACACGATACCGTCCCGCGCCCGACCCTCGTCTCTCGATTTCTGTCAGCGATCGAACGAGTTGGAAACGCCCTCCCCCAACCCGCCACTCTGTTCGCGATCTTCGCTTTCGGGCTCATTCTGCTGTCTTGGTTGTTCAGCAAGATGGGGCTCGCGGCGATCCACCCCAGGGACGGCGCCGCGGTTTTGCCGATCAACTTGATCTCAAGGGATGGGCTGAGCTGGATCCTGGAAAACACGGTCGTCAACTTCACCGGCTTCGCTCCGTTGGGGACGGTTCTGGTGGCTATGCTCGGCATCGGTGTGGCGGAAAAGAGCGGTCTGATCAGCACCGGCCTCAGATTGATGGTCCACTCCGCACCGCGGCGGCTCCTGACCTTTGTGATCGTCTTTGCGGGCGTGATGTCGAATATGGCCAGCGACGTGGGCTACGTGTTGCTCGTGCCCATGGGCGCCATCATCTTCCTGTCGGTGGGACGGCATCCCATCGCCGGGTTGGCGGCTGCGTTCGCCGGCGTATCCGGCGGCTTTAGCGCCAACCTAATGTTGGGAACGATCGACCCCCTCCTGGCAGGCATCAGCGAGGAGGCGGCTCGCATCATTGATCCCACCTATTCGATCACTCCCGCATGCAACTACTACTTCATGGTGGTTTCGACCTTTCTGATCGCGGCCGTCGGCACCT
>CAYPBC010000251.1:0-4126 GCA_964408845.1 uncultured Thermoanaerobaculia bacterium | reverse complement strand
TCACGCCGCAGCCACGATCTGTCGCGCCTCGGCACGCTATCGCCGACTACCTGGTGGCTCGCCCGATTCGCTGTCTTTCGCAGAGATTTCGACTGACGAAATCGTCGGGCCACTCGTACCGGCAGCTATTGCGAATCCTGTTGAAGGTCGCCTGGTCGAGACGGACGCCGGGCGCATAGCGACCGATGATCGCATCCATCGCCGCTCGTTGCGCAGCGACACAACTGTCGAACCCCTGTGATTCCTTGGCGCCGCTCTTGCTGCAGACCGCATCAATTGAGCGGTCGGCTGCGATCGGATCGATTGGGGGTGGTGGCGACTCCGCTTCTTCTCTCCGCAATATTGCGCTCAGATCTCTCTCCGCCGATTCGAGCAACTCGGCCCCCTCGGCGATCTGGCGTTTGGCCTCGCCAAAGAGAGGCTGGTCGGCGGAGATTGCACCGCGGAGGATGCCGAGCCCAATGGTGGTCGCGGTGGCGCCGCGCTTTGCAGAGTCATAGGACGCCTCGTACCGATCCTTCGCAAAGACAACCTCGAATACCCTGTCTAATTGATCCCACTGTCCCCCGGCCGCCTCGACCCGAGCCCGCCACCCATCGTCATAGAAGACCTCCCCCGACCCCGTTTCTCCAAGAAGATCACTCAACGACTGCGCCGCGGCCGCGCATTCCTTGGTAGCCTCGAGGAGGACTTGGCCGTCTGACAGGGAGGACGATACGGATCGCGACTTGCCTACGCTCTTCTGGTCGATGACCACGTCGTTGTCCCCGGTTCCCTTGAGCTTGATCGAACCGGCCACATCGCCAAGGCTCTGCTGAGCAGTCGCCGGCGCCGCGATCGCCACGGCGCTCAACCAAACCAGCGCTGTCCAATGCCACCTCATGGCGCCTCCTGACCCTCAGTGATAAAAACTGACCTCATATCGATTCTACCCGTAAAAGACATCATCCAGCCAAAGCATCGCGCGGCGGGCGGCCGGTGAGGATGAGATTGCCCGCCGGACCAGGTTGTGCGCAAAGCTGTTTGGGTGGGAGTATGGGCAGGAACGGATGCAGGTGGCGCAATCAGTGCCGATCACGTTCCAGTAGCGGAAGCAGGTCTCCGCGTCGATCGCCCAGCGCAGGCCGTCGTCGATCGGCGTCCGTTCCCCGGAGGGGATCGCCGCTACTGGACAGCTGGTCGCGCACTTGCGGCAGATCGTGCAGAAATCGATGACTGTCCGGTCATCGCCCGGCTCGTCCGCCACCAGCGGCAGGTCGGTGGTCACTACGCCCAGGCGCACCCGTGGACCCAAATTCGGCGTCATCAGGAGACCCATGCGGCCGATCTCGCCAAGACCGGCATCTCGCGCCACCAGCGGCGCGATGATCCTGTAGTTGCCGTCGATGTGTGCCCGGGCCGGATAGCCGAGACGGCGGATCCAGCTCGCCGCGACGAGCGCGATTTTCGCCCCTGCAACATACTGTCGAGCAGACTCCTCCACAACCGGCGGGGCGGGCGCCTGCAAGATTCGGCGGTGATCCATCTCGACCGTGAAGGCAAAGGCCCACCGATGATCCAGAATGACCGGCTCGCCATAGGCCCCGGTGCCGCGCCCCACATGCGTGTAGATGTGGTACGGCCGGAGCTCGGTGACGCCAACATCGACCGCCCCGAGTGAACGCGCGAGATCCCCGAGAGCCGCCTTCCACTCCTCCGGCGCGCGCTCCACTCGCCTCGCCGCCACCATGCCATCGACGTGATCGCGCAGCGCCTCGGTGAGGTCGAAGCAGGCGTCAGCGGCAGCGAATGCGATAGGCTCGGCGAGCTCGGCATCGGGAGACAACAGACCCGGCAGCGAACGCGTGTGGTCATCGCCGTGCTTGTTCTGAGGTCTCATCGCGTAGTACGCCTCGTACTCCGGGCTGCCGGGGGCGAGACGTCCGCGGGCGAACATGATGTCGCGTTCGTCCACGCGCCGCGACGGCCGGCCACCACAGAGGGGCGATCGCGCCACCGGTACGAACCAGAGCACCACAGCGGCTACCATCGCGATCGCGATGATCGCTGCGCCGACCAGGGGCGCCGGCGGCGGCAGTGCCGCCATGACAAAACAGGGCAACGAGATCGCCGCCGCCAGAGTGAATGAGACCCGAGCCGCACGGCGTTCGCCCTCGCCAAGCGAGATCACTCCGAATGCGGAGAGACCCAACAGAGCTCCCGCCCCGGCGGCCAGCATGAGGTAAACGCCAATCACACCCACAATTCCAACCCTACCAGAGGTGTTGCGACAATCGTCTTTCGGACCAATATTATGGGAGAGTCCTGATCGAAGCACTGAATTCCGAATCGATCGAAGAGGAGGCAATCCCATGCGCGTGAGAGTTGTCCTGACCATGGTTCTGGCTTTCGGAGTTGTCGCACCGGGAGCGGCGCAAGTCGTCGATGAGACACAGGTCTTTCCTGTGGTCGCCCACACCGAGGGCGACGGTGATCCACCCACCTCCTGGCGCTCGGATCTGACGGTGCACAACGTCATGGACGTGGAACTCACCGTGGGCGTTATGTTCTTGCCCTTCAGCCAGGGGAATGACGCAGAGGAAGGCGATATGGAGGAATTGATTCTCGACCCGAGGGAGACGCTGACTGTCGAGGACGTGGTCGCAACTCTGTTCGGCATCAACACCGACACCAAGGGGACCCTTCTTCTCATGTGCGACGCCGAGACCTTCCCGTCGAACCCAGATGACGCGGCGATGCTCGCCACCACCCGAACCTACAACGTGGGCAGCGCGGTGGGCACCTACGGAACCGGCGTGCCGGCCATCCCTTTCTCCGGCCGCATTCTCAACGCCGGTCAGTCCAACTCACTGATCACGGGCGCCCGTAACGACAGCGACTACCGATCGAACCTGGGGATCGTCAACATCTCTTTTTCCGGCCTCGCGATCACCGTTCACTATCGCTTCCTGGACGAGGACGGGTCTGTGATCGCGACCGGCAGCAAGTACCTCTCCGAGTACTCCGGAGAGCAGTGGTCCTTCAGCCAACTCGGCGTCCCCAACGTGATCGAGGGCCCTCTCACCGTGGAGCTGTGGCTCGACCCGGATGACATCGCCGGCGATCCATGCGAGCTCGAAGAGGACGATCTCAATCTGTTCGTGGCCTACGCCACCAAGGTGGACGGAAACCCCACTGGGTCGGGAGATGGTGAGTTCATCTATGCGGCGTCGCTCGAGGATGTCGAGTGCGATAAGTAGCCCGCAGCTCCCACCGGAGTTTCTGGATGGGAACGGGCCAGGGATCTGATAGTTCCGCTCAGGCCGGCACTTTCACGGCCTCGCCCAGCTGAACCGGTTGGTAAAGGATCCCGTTGTCTCCCTCAAACGCGGTGGAATGGTCGTGCTCATTGAAGAGGATCTCGACCGGGATGCCGTTCGGGAAGGCTCGGCAATTGGTCCCATCAGGGCTCCGGTGGGCGCAGAAGGTGCACTGGCTGACCGTGAGATTAGAAGCGTTTCCGACGATGGTGAAGTTTACTGGTGCCATCTGCCTCTCCTTGCGGCCGGCCTATTTGATGAGCGTCTTCAAGCCGGTTGATGAGAGTTATGGCAAGTTCGATGCCAGCTTTGACGCTGCTTTGATATTCGCCTGCGATCGGGGCAGCGTCACAGATCGGCACAGGGGCCCAATGTGATACAGATCACATAACGCAGGTTGAACGTATAAACGTTGAACGTTAGAAGGTTCCGCCAGCCGACCCCGACGAATCGGGTCGTTGGCGGGTATCCCAACGTTCTAATATTAACGTTCAAACGTTTTAACGAAATGCCTCAGGGTGACGGAGGTGGAACCCGGTGGCCTCCTGATAGGCGCGGGCCAGCGCCAAAACCTCCGACTCGCCGAACAGCCTTCCGTTGAAGGTGATGCTGGTCGGCGTGCCGTCCGAACTGAAGCCGTCCGGCACCACCACCGCCGGATGGCCCGTGAGGTTGGTGAGGAGCAGATTTGATCCTCCGAACGAGGGTGCGACCCAGCAGTCGATGCCCTTGAGAGCCACCTCCATCTCGCGCATCACCAGCGTCCGCACTCGGTTGGCCTGGATGTACTCGACTGCTGGGATAGTCTGCGCTTGGCGAAAGACGTT
>CAYPBC010000250.1:0-4149 GCA_964408845.1 uncultured Thermoanaerobaculia bacterium | reverse complement strand
GGTCGCTGCGATGGGGTAGGTCAGGCTGGATCGAAAACGTGATGCAAAGCCCATTTGACATGGAAGAATATATCATGATGGCGCAGTTCGGACGGTGATGATAGCCCGTGTTTACGTGTGTTAAACCCGCATTTCTCACCGGGTTTCGTGACGAGGGTGGCGAAAGGTAGTCTGATGTTGGGATTTTCGCGGATTGGGCGACGCAGGCGTAGTCGCACTACATTGCGCCGGCCGCGTCGCACAGCCACCAGCGTGTGGCTCATGGCCTCCTCCTTCGGATAAGGCCTGAGCTCACTCCGCTGCTGACGGCGGGATGAGGAGCACGATTTGCGAAAAGCACGACAGATGGCTGCCATTTGCCGGCCGCAGTCGAAACCCGGCGGGAAGTGCGGGTTCACAGTGAAGGAGGCGTGATGGCCCTTGATCGGAAGACGTTCGCGCGCGTTCTCCGCGAAATCTCGCGATTGCTTGAGGTGCAAAATGCCAGCATCCACCGGGTGCGCGCTTTTGCCAATGCATCGCGAGTCGTGGAGCAGCTCGATGGAGATCTCAATGCCATGGTCGAGAGCTCCGAGCTCCTTGGGGTCAAGGGAATTGGCAGCGGGACCTTTGCGGTCCTCGAGGAGTTGGCCGCGGGACGCACACCGCGGGTTCTCGAGGATCTGGAAAATGAAACGCCGGCCGGGGTGAGGGCAATGCTCTCCATCTCCGGTCTTGGACCAAAGAAGGTGCGCGCCCTGTGGCGGGATTTGGGTCTGACCAATCTCGGTGAGCTGGAGTACGCGTGCCGCGAGAATCGACTCGTCGAGCTGCCGGGATTCGGCGCCAAGACCCAGGAACGGCTGCTCGAGTCGTTGAGGTTCGCGCGACATGCGAGCGAGCGTCGACTGATCAACGAGGCGTGGACGGCCGCGACCGAACTCGAGACCGCGCTCGTGGAGGACCCGGCGGTGGATCGAGTGGTGATCGCCGGCGAAATTCGTCGGTTCTGCGAGACGGTGGACAGGGTGGAGTTGGTGGTTGTGTCGGAGGATGAGGAGGCGGTCGGCGCTGTCCTCAGCGCGCGGCTGTCGGACGTGGAGCGCAGTGAGCCGGGTCGGTGGGCCGGTGTCACTGAAGATGGCTTCGCGGTTCGGGGGCGTGTGGTCGCGCCGCCCACGGCCGCTGCGGCGTTGATATGGGCGACGGGGTCTGATCAACACCTCGATGCTCTTTCCGGACGCGCCGCGACCCTGGGCCTGGAGCTTCGCGATGATGGGCTGTGGCGGGGCGAAGATTGGGTCGAATGTCGCGATGAAAATGCGGTCTATCGGGCGCTCGGCTGTCGGTGGGTGCCGCCGGAGCTGCGCGAGGACGGAAGCGAGGTGGCGCGGGCGGCGGCGGGGACGCTGCCCGAACTGGTGACGATGGAGGATGTGCTCGGGGTGCTTCACAACCACACGACCGACTCTGATGGTGTCGCAACTGTGGAGGAGATGGCCGCCGCGGCGCGTGCGTGCGGTTGGTCGTTTTTGGGCATCGCCGACCATTCACCGGCCGCCTTCTACGCCAACGGGGTCACGGCCGAGCGGCTTCACGACCAGTGGCGCCGGATCGACGAGTTCAACCGCGATGGTGACGGGATACGAATCGTCAAGGGGCTCGAGGCGGACATCTTGAGCGACGGTTCACTCGACATCCCGCCCGGCTGTGAGGGCGGGCTCGAGTACGTGGTGGCATCGGTCCACTCGGGCTTCAGGCTTTCGCGGGAGCGGCAAACCGAGAGAATCGTGAGCGCCGTCTCGCACCCCGCGTGCAGCGTGCTTGGGCACCCCACAGGCCGGTTGCTGCTGACTCGGCCCGGCTATGAGGTCGATCTCGAACGGGTTTTGCAGGCGTGCCTTGATCATGGGGTGGCTGTAGAGATCAACGCCAGCCCATACCGCCTCGATCTCGACTGGCGCTGGTCCCGCCGCGCGCTCGAGGTCGGCCTCAAGCTGGTCGTCAACACCGACGCCCACTCGATCGAGGGTCTCGGTGATGTCCGCTGGGGCCTGGCGGTGGCCCGCAAAGCCGGCGCCACTGCCGCCGATCTCATCAACTGTAGTGACATTGGAGACTTTTTACCGGAACGTTAGAACGTTCAAACGTTTAACGTTCCAACGTTTGAACGACCGAGATGGCAGATCGACGGTGGACCTGCAACTGCTTCCGGGATAATCTCGATAGCGGAGGATTCATGGCAGAGCTCGTCCTGGTCGTCGAAGATGATCCCGCAAACGCGGTGCTGGTAGAGGCGATTCTCACCGCGGTCGGCGGGTTCGACGTGGTGTGTTCCGACGACGGCGACGAGATCATCAGGGTGGTCCAGGGGCGTCCGGTGAAGGCGGTACTGATGGATGTTTCTCTCGGCAACACCCGGATCGCGGACGAAAAAGTGGACGGGGTCGAGCTCACCAGGCGCCTCCGCGATCTGCCCGAGGGTATCAACCTGCCCGTTATCATCCTCACAGCACATGCCATGAAGGGGGACCGCGAGCGGTTGCTCTTCGAGTCCAGCGCCAACGACTACGTAGCGAAACCGATCATCGATCAGCAGGGTCTTGTGTCGTTGGTGAAACGGCACATCCGCGCCGCCGAGGCGGTCAAGGAAGAACTCGAAGCACGAAACGAAAGTAGTTCTTAATTCTCAATTCTTAATTCTCAATTCCCCCACCCGCCAAATTCTCAGCACTTAATCCCGCCACCCACCCTCAGACAACGGGGGGCGGGCGGGAACTCGCGCCCGGCAGCGAAGTTTGCCTGACGGTCGGAACGGAAGGGTGAGAGGGGGCCGACCACAAGCTAGGAGCTGACGGGGGTGAGTCACGACGCCCGGAGGGCGTCAGCAATTAAGAATTGAGAATTGAGAACTGAGAATTCAGTCGCTATCCGCCCCCGCCTCCCTCAGCATCCGTGCCGCATCCTCGGGCGGTGTGGGGTTGATGGCGATGCCGGAGCCGATTTCGAAACCACCGGTACGGATGATGCGAGGTACGAGCTCGAAATGCCAGTGGTAGTCATGCCCGAGGGTCGACCAATAGTCCGGGTGGCCGGGACGGGGGTGGGGACTGGGGGCGGTGTGGAGCACCAGATTGTAGGCCGGGTCGTCGAGGAGTGCACGCATCCTGCGCAGAAGATCGCGGAGGATCGCCGCCAGACCGAGGAGCTCGTCGTCAGTGGCCAGGGCAAAATCGTGGTGGTGCTCTCGCGGGAGGATCCAGGTCTCGAACGGGGAGGTCGCGGCGAAAGGCGCCAGGGCGAGAAAGCGGTCGGTCTCGATGCAGATGCGCTCGCCGAGGCGAAGCTCCTGACGGAGCATGTCGCAGAACAGACACCGCTCATTGCGGTTGAAATGTTCGCGTGCGGAGTTGAGCTCCCGGACCACGACGGTGGGGATGATTGGTGTTGCGATGAGCTGTGAATGGGCGTGAGCCACCGAGGCGCCGGCCTCGCGGCCCTTGTTTTTGAAGATCATCACATAGCGCAGTCGGAGATCGCGGCGCAGATCGAGAAGGCGAGCGCGATAGGTTTGGAGAATCGGTAAAATCTCATCGACGTCGAGATCGGCCAACTCGACATTTGTGTCCGGGGTCTCGACAATGATCTCGTGGGCGCCGATGCCGCTCACGGTGTCGTTGAGGCCCACCGCTCCCCGAATGACCTCGCCCTCGACCCTGAGAACCGGAGACGAGTCGGCAAACACCCGCACCTGCCATTGGTCACCTCCCTTGGCGGAGGAGGGAACCCGGTAGATCTCGGGCGGCGTCTTCGCCTCGTTACCCGGTGCGAAGGGGTCATTTTCGGGGGGCACGTCGTCCGGACGACCGGGGTTATCGTCCGTGCCCCGAGGTTGCTCGCGATCGGGCGCGATGATCGTCCAGATGTGTTTGATCGGGCAGCGACGGAGTGCGGATACGGACACCGACGACCCCTCCGATGGGCTAAAACCGTGGAATTTGAGGGGGGCGTCGAGATCGAAGGGAGGCGCGATGCCGGCCTGATTACACGCATCGGCCAGGTGTTTGCGGAAGATCTCGTCATACAGGGGCGCGAGCTCGGTTGGGTTGTCGTCTCCGAGCCACCAGAACCAGTCGGAGCCTTCCGCCAACAGCAGTGACGGCGGTTGTC
>CAYPBC010000249.1:0-4153 GCA_964408845.1 uncultured Thermoanaerobaculia bacterium | reverse complement strand
GCCGCCTGAGCTTTTCGAAGATCGAGTACAGGTGTTTGACCCGACCGTGAACGCTGCCCTCGATACCGTTCTCCGCAAGCAGATTCTCGAGGATAGCGCGAATCTCGGCGAACCATCGGTCGGCCGCCTCCCGCCGCTCCTCGATTTCCTGCTCCAGCTTCTCAGCCTCCTTGGGATGGAGGTAGCGAAAACAGAGATCTTCCATTTCGGTCTTGATGGCGCCGATACCGAGTCGGTTGGCAATCGGCGCAAAGATCTCCAGCGTCTCACGCGCAATTGCGATTTGCCGATCGCGGTGGAGATAGTTGAGCGTCCGCATGTTGTGGAGTCGGTCGGCGAGTTTGATGAGGATGACGCGCACGTCGTCCATGGACGCCAGCAGCAGGCGGCGGAAGTTCTCCGCTTCGGTGGCCTCGCGGCTCGAGTAGCTTGATTCGAAATCGGCCATCTTGGTGAGCGCCACCACCAACCGCGCGACCTCGGACCCGAACCCGATCTCGATCTCCTCGGCCGTGGTCGGCGTGTCTTCGACGAGATCGTGAAGGAGGCCGGCAGCGACGGTCTCCTCGTCGAGCTCCATCTCGGCCAGAATCCAGGCCACGGCCAGGGGATGGGTGAAGTACGGCTCACCGGAGCGCCGAGCTTGCCCCTGATGACGGTTGGCTGCAAACACATAGGCATGGCGCAGGAGATCCTCGTCCAAATCCGGACGGTACTGCTCCATCCGGGTGAGGATGTCCTCGATGCGGATCTTCGCCGCAATGGCGGTAGCGACCGTGCTCACCATCCAACTATTTTAGCTGTCGGGTCAAGGAAACCGCTGTTCGCGCCGGTCCCCGTCTGGGTTCCTGGGAATAGGTTAAGAGTTAAGAGTTAAGAGTAAAGGTCTTAGCCGGGTTTCGTGTTCTGAACAAATGTGATACCTGTTACACAAATGCGCAGCGCAGAGGCGGCAATTGGAAATCCCTAACTCCTAATTTGGTTCAGCGTTTTCCCTTGAGCCGCCTTCGCTCACGTCGTGAGACCAGCAGCTTGTTCATCGTCAGCGCCACCGGGGACGCGATGAATATCGACGAGTAGGTACCGACGATGATCCCGACCAGGAGCACGAAGGCAAAGGTGTTGATGACCTCGCCACCAAAGATGTAGAGGCTCAACACCACCATCAGAGTGGTCCCCGAGGTGATGAACGTTCGCGACAAGGTCTGATTGATCGATAGATTCATAAGCTGCTCGAGATCGTCGCCGCGATGCAACCGTAGATTCTCGCGCATCCGGTCGAAGACGACCACGGTGTCGTTGACCGAATATCCGACCAGGGTCAGCAGGGCGGCCACTGTCGGCAAGTTGATCTCACGATGGGTCACGGCGAGGGCGGTGAGCGTAATCAGCACGTCGTGAAAGAGCGCCGCCACCGCACCCACTGCGTAGGGCAGTTGGAAGCGGATCCAGATGTAGATCAGCATCCCGACCAGTGAGAAACCGATCGCCAACAGGGCCTTCTTCTGCAAGTCCGCGCCGACCGTCGGTCCGACGCTGTCTGCACCGAGAATGGAGAAGGCGCCGACCGCCGCCGCGTTCTCGAGATAGTCCCGCGAATCGGCGCTCAGATCCCCCACATCGCCGAGCTCGTCGAGCGAAAAGTAGATTCCGTTCTCCTTGCGGTGACCGAGGACTGCATCGGCCATGGACTTGTAGTAGAGGTTGCGAGTCTCCGAGTCACCACCCACGCCGTCGGGGTCAGCCGCCGCCAGGAAATCGATCAGCTCGCGCGATCCCTTGAGGTTGAGGTCGAACCGACCGTCGAGATTGGAGTTGAGGTCCTCAATCAGGAGGTCGATGATCGGTCGCGTGAAATCCCCCTCCTCACCCTCGGGGTTTTCGACCCGGATCATAATCTCGTGTTTCTCAGCCTCGTCAAAGGTCTGGATCACGGGTGTCCCCGCGGTCAGATCCGAGATGTCGGCTCGCATCGCGCCGAGGTCGGGCGCATCGCGAAACTTCAGGATGACCTGGGTGCCGCCGACGAAGTCGATACCGAGGTTGAGCCCCGGCCCGAGAAACTCGTAAACCAAACCGGCGGCAATGACCACCGCCGACAGAACGAGGGCGATCTTCCGGTAGGACAGGAAGGGAATATTCGTTTCGCCAATGATGCGCATGGTTCTTTCCAATCAGGTGCTCAGCGTCTCAGATACTCAGGGTCTCGACCCGTTCACGGCCCCCGAGCGCGATCACGTACATGGTCCGGGAGACGAAGACGGCGGTGAACATGCTGGCCAGGATGCCAATCGACAGGGTCACAGCGAAGCCTTTTATCGGCCCGGTGCCGAAGTTGAAGAGGAAGAGGGCGGCGATGAGCGTCGTCAAATTGGCGTCGAGGATGGTGCCGAACGCGCGCGCGAAACCGGTGTCGATGGCTGCGCGCACGGTCTTGCCCACCCTGAGCTCCTCGCGGATCCGCTCGAAGATCAGCACGTTGGCGTCGACCGCCATACCGATGGTGAGGATCACGCCGGCGATGCCGGGCAGGGTCAGGGTGGCGCCGAAGTAGGCCATGACGCCGAGCAGGATGATGATGTTCAGCACCAGCGCAACGTTGGCGTTGAGACCCGACTTCCGGTAGTAGACAAGCATGAAGAGCATGACTGCGAGAAGCCCCGCGACCGCGGCCCGCACCCCGCGCACCACCGAATCCCGGCCGAGCGACGGTCCGACGGTCCGCTCCTCGAGGTAGGTGATGGTGGCCGGAAGGGCGCCTGCACGAAGCTTCAGCGCCAGGTCCTCGGCGCCCTCGACGGTGAAGTTGCCGGTGATGCGGCCGTCTCCCGGAATTCGCGACTCGATCACCGGCGCCGAGATCACCTTGTCGTCGAGGACGATGGCCATCCGGGTGCCGATGTGGGAGCCGGTGTACTGGCCGAACTTGTCGGCGGCGTGCGGTTGGGTGGCGAAGTTGACCACCGCCTGACCGTACTCATCCTGGCTTCGCCGCGCGGATCGCAGCTCCTGGCCCGAGATGATGGCCGCTTTTTTGAGCACGTAGTAGTCGGTGCCGATGACATTGCCCTCGATGTCCTCTCGATCTCCGGGGACGATCTCGGAGTCTGACGGCAGGCTGCCGCCAAGGCCCACGATCAGGCTCTGGCGGTCGGGCGATGGTCCGCCCACAACCTCCTGAAACTCGAGAAACGCGGTCGAGGAGATCAGGTCCTTGACCCGTACGGGGTCATCCACACCGGGTAGCTGAACCAGGATGCGGTCGCTCTCCAGACCCTGGCGCTGGATCACCGGCTCCGCAACACCGAACTGGTCGACCCGATTCCAGATGGTCTCCAGCGAACCGCGCACCGCCAGGTCACGAACCGTGCGGTCCATATTCGGCGGTAGCTGGAACCTCCACACACCAACCCCGGGGATCGCCTTGTAGCCGGGCACCCAGTCGGACGCCACCTGGCGCAGGGCAGCGGTATCAGTGTCCGCCGGCACCTCGACCGTGAAGCTGAGGTCAGAAATATTCGACTCCGGCGACCCGATCTCGACGCCGTCCTCTCGTGCGCGACTCACCAGCCGCTGCGAGGCGTCGTCGAGTTCCGCCTTGATGGCGTCGTCGGTCTGCACCTGCAGCACGAGATGGATGCCACCTGAGAGGTCGAGGCCGTAGTGGATCTTCTCTCCAGGCGGGTAGAGTGACCATAAACACAGGCCTACCACCACAACTATCAGCGCAATTCGCCACAAGATCTTCGAGTCCACTCTCGCCTCCGCTCTGTTTTTATGAGTTCTCGGTCGGGGCCCCGTCCGAGCCAACCGGACCGCCGATCGCAGTTTTGGAGATTCTGATTTTCGTGTTTTCCGCGATCTTGAGCAGTATCGTCTGCTCCTCGACGGTGGCCACTGTGCCGTAAATACCACCGGATGTCACGACCTTGTCACCTTTTTTGAGGGCCATGATCATGGCCTCTTTCTTCTTCTGTTGCTTTTTCGCGGGCATAATCACGAGGAAATAGAAGACCCCGAAGATCAGCGCGAACATCATCATCATCCCGAGGGGACCACCCCCGCCTGCGCTTTCCATAGATCACCTCTCCCAACCCGGTCTTCTCACCGGGTGTCTACTGCGGGCGCCACGCGTCCACGTTCATTTTCCTCG
>CAYPBC010000248.1:0-4157 GCA_964408845.1 uncultured Thermoanaerobaculia bacterium | reverse complement strand
GGTGTCGCCGCTCGAGAGCAGGATCTCCTTGAGCTTTGGAATCTGATCGGCGCCCTGGTCGAGCTCGACCAATACGGAGCATCGGTTGCAGAACGCGCGGTCCGCGAGGTCTTTCTCACCCAGCTCGCGGGCGACCGACTCCGCCTCGGCAAACAGTGCCGCAGAGCTCTCGAAGTCATCGACGCCGAGGGCCTGTTCTGCGACGCTCATCAGGCGGTCGTAGCGCTCCCTCATGAGCCGTTTTCCAGTGAGCGTTGGGCGGTGAGCGATCGCCGCCCCTGGCGCTCCTTGCGCAGCTTGAACTCGAGGAACTCCTGGACCTCGGCACGCCCCTCGGGGCTGAGCTCGCGCAGGAGGTGGAGGATCTTCATGTCCTGCCGGCTCAACGGCTGCTGCTTGAGTTCGGTTTTCTCCTGCTGATCGCCGAAGAAATCGGCGAGGTCGAGATCGAAGACACCGAGGATCTTGAAAAGATTGTCGAGGGAAACCCGGTACTCGCCCTTCTCCATCCGCGACAGATCGGATTGCTGAATGCCAATCTGGCGCGCCAGCTCGGCCTGCGTCAGCGCCCGCTCCTTGCGCAGCTCGCGCAGACGGCTGCCGATGGCGGCCACCTCAAGCGATCCGATCTGGGCTTTTTCGGCCATCGACTTGGTCTTCCTCCCGCCGTGTAGTACCATCCCGCGGCGGCGGGTCGGCACAACTCGGCCACGCTGTATTCATAATATGCTGCTACGGCAAGGGCGTCAAGGGCTCCCGGGCCCGCCACCGTCCTCGATCGCGCCGGATGTGACGGAGCGCACTTGGCACCGATCTTGCTGTCCATGCCACGGTGAAGAACGTACTTCCGGTCGGGGATGTGATGGGCCGGGTTTGATTTTGGAGGTTTTTGATGAGTCGCAATCGAATATTCGCAGCGAGCCTGGTGGTGGGGATGATCGCCGGCTTCGGGTGGAGCCAGGATACACCCCCCGAGGGTACGGAGAATCAGGCGGTCCAAGCGGCGACCCCGGCCGCGGACACGGATGCCTTGAGCGCCGAGGAGAGCGCGGCGTTGCAGCGTCTTTCGGGTGGTGAGATGCAGCCCAAGACCTGGCAGGGGTTCGTGGCCGATTGGATGACGGCCAAACCGTTCGACAAAAAGACGGTGATTCGTATCGACGAGCACTACGCCTATCCCCATGTCGTGGCCTCGATCAAGATGGAGATCGTTCGCGAGGACGACCAGTACATCTGGCTGCGCGGGATCTCGCCGGAGGACCCGAACTCGCCGCTGTACAAGGTCTGGGCGCGGCGCGAGGCCGACGAGGCGGTGGCCCTCGACTGGCGTGAGATCGCCAAGACTCCGGGTGGTATCAACTTCCTCGATTTCGATGCGGAGGCGGTGCCGCCCCCGTCCCAGGACGCCCTCGAGTTCGAGCCGACTGCCGGGAACCTCGCCAAGAGCGGCCGCTGGCAGATGGGCTTTGCGGTGGCGGATATGAACGAGGACGGTTTTCCCGATCTCATCTTTCCGCCCCGGCGAAAGGACTATCCAGTGATCCCCTCCATCTACCTCGGCGACGGCCGCGGCGGATTCAGCTACTGGCAAGAGGCCAAGTGGCCGCGCGAGATGCCGTGGGACTACGGCGGCGTCACGGCCGCAGACATCAACGGCGACGGTCACCAGGACCTGGCCTTCGCCATCCACTTCAAGCCGCAGTTCGTCCTCTACGGCAACGGCGAGGGCCTCTTCCCAACCGGCGAACGCCTGAAATCGCCCGATCCGCGGTTGACTTCGCGCGCGGTGACCGCCGCCGACTTCGACGGCGACGGCCGCACCGACCTCGCGTTCGTGGCGGAGATCGATTTCGACCTGCGGTCGAACAAGAAGATAGAAAACGCCAACAGCGTGTGGGTGATGTTCAACCGGGAGGACGGTTGGGTTCTCGACGCCAAGGGGCTGCCGTCCAACCTCATCGCCGACGTCATCAACGCCGCTGATCTCAACTCTGACGGCCACCCCGAACTGGTGCTGTCGACCAACACCCTGGGCATTCGCTACCTGGTCTTCGCCTACCGCGGCGGCGACGGCTGGCAGCCGGCCGAGCACCGCGGCGTGCTCAGCGCCGCCTACCAGTACGACGTCGAGCCGGTCGGAGACGAGCTCTTCGCCACCTTCGTCCAATTCCGCCAGTACCAAGGTTCCAACCAGACCCGAAATGGCATCGTCCGTTATCAGGTGACGTTCGATAAAGATGACGACCTCGTCATCGGTCAGCCGGTGGTGTGGGACAAGGAGCGGGGGAACGTCTTCTTCCGCCTCGCAGTCGGCGATCTCAACGGTGACGGCCGCACCGATCTCGTGGCCAGCCGCAACGGCGGTGGCCTCGAGGCCTATCTGCAGTCAGATGACGGCGACTTCTACCTCGAACGGGGTTCCGAGCTTTCGGACATCGGCCGCGTCTTTGACATCCGTCTCCTCGACCTGAACGGCGACGGCCGCGACGACATCGTTGCCGGCGCCGTCCCTCAGGGCGAGAAACCGGGCGGCGCCTACGTGTGGTTGACCCGTCCATCAAATTGAATTAGGGATTAGGAATTAGGAATGGTGGCCACCCGGCTTCGCGCTTCCGACTTCGCGCTGCGCACTACGCCGTGCCAGGTTGCGCTGCGCTGTGACAAGCCCACCCGACGCTTTTCAGAGGAACGGGTTTGGAATTCCTCATTCCTAATTCCTCATTCCTAATTCGCCTCTGTCTCTTGACTTGCAGGGGCAAGGGTGGGATGATTTTTGAGGATGAGTCAGGGCCCGCGGGCCTTGACAGAGCGCAACCTTGATGATATATTTTATGCTGTGATGACATAAATTGAGGATAAGTTGTTAGAAGTAAATTATTTACAGGAGGTGATGCGGGACATCGGAGGAGGGTAGAGATCGTTCGACCGGTCCCTCGTGGCCGGCAGTTCATGTACGAATTTCGATAGGAATAAGGAAGGAGCAGAGCATGAGAAAGATTATGACAATGGCGCTGGCGGGGGTTCTGGCCCTCGGTTTGGGTAGCGCCGCATTCGCCGTCGAGTGTGCGTTGGACGTGGTTCCCGCGTCGACGCTGCTCTTCCCGTTCGTCAGCTATGATTACGAGCAGGGCGCGATCGACAACAGTGGTCAGAACACCCTGATCGGCATCACCAACGTGTCGAACGATGCGCAGATCGTCCATATCACTTTGTGGACCGACTTCTCGATCGCGATCCTGGACTTCAACCTGACCCTGACCGGTTACGACGTCCAGACCATGAGCATCCGCGATATCCTGCGCGACGGCGTCCTGCCGAGTGACGACACCGGCGCCAACGAGTGGGAGGACGGTTCAGGCAACGGCGCCGCCGGCAACTCCCCGTTCGATGACGGTCCGTACTCGAGCTTCAACGAGCTGAACGGCGGCGCGCTGGACGCGTACTTCGCGCTCTTCGGACTGCCCGATCCGGACAGCACTGCCGGGCTCGACTGCAACCCGGCCACCTGGGTCTCGTCGCCGATCAACTACCGCGACGAGAACAACGGCAACATTCCGGGCGGCGTCTTGGACCTGTTCCAGGGTTACCTGCAGACCAGCCAGACGGTGCCCACCGCTTATGCCGACTGCGGTTGGGGCTCCGTCATCGTCTTCGACAACGGCACGTGGTTCACCAACCAGGAACCCCGCGCGACCTGGATGTACATCACCGCCGACGTCGTCGCCGCCTGCAACAAAGACCTGCCGGACGGCCAGGCTGCCTCGTACTTCAGCACCTCCCCGATAAGCACCGGCGTGCAGATCGCCAACGTGCTGATGGGTGACGTGCTCTGGCTCAACTCTGGCAAAAACTTCTCCGAGATGGACAATGCGGTTCACGTCGGGGCGTACGAGATGATCGAGGTTCCCACCTTCTACGAGCACCTGCACGCCAGTATTGCGGGCACAGCGGACTTCCGCGAGCCCCTGCCGACCGCGTGGGGCTTCCGTTACGCGATGGACGACGTCAGCGGCACCTTCACCTGGATCCGCGCCTGGAGGAGCTCGATGTTAAACGCGGTGGTCTCGGATCTCGCCAGCGACGTCAATGGATTGCCGATCGGCACCCAGGATCCGGCCGCGCTCTACTCCAACACCTGCGTTCCCTACACCTACTAC
>CAYPBC010000247.1:0-4159 GCA_964408845.1 uncultured Thermoanaerobaculia bacterium | reverse complement strand
TACGACGCGCGGCGGGTGATCTGGTCCATCAGACCGACCGCCACCCGTTGTCGGCCCTCCTCCAGCAGGAGCTTGAAGTCGATTCCAAAGCGCTGCCGGAGGGCCTTTTCGTAGTCGGCCGCCGGAATCCGCACCTCGTGCTCCTGGCGTTGGATCTCGGAGTTACGGCCCTGGAGATCCTGGGCGCCGATAAAGAGCACCACCCGCCCGACGTAGTCCCCGCCAATTTCGAGCAGTGCCACCTTTTCGAGCGGAAATGACAGATGGAGCGGGACCCCCCAGCGAGTGCCGGCGGCCGGTTCGGGCCTGCCGGGGGTGAGCTCGAGCTCCATGAGGTTGTCGTCGACATCCACCATCAGGGAACTGAAGACGCGATCCTGAACCATGGTCGCACGGGATTTTTCGACAAATCGGCGACGGTAGCGGAGATCGTACTTGGAGTGCGCCGGCACCTCGACCGTGAGCCGGTGAACACGATCACGGTCAGCGCTCTTCAAGACATATCCGAGGGAGTAGTAGTCGAAGAGATCGGCGGCGATTCTTTCGAGCCCCGCCGTCACGTCGTTGGTGTTGATGATCGCGAGGCCGCCGGTGGCGTCGGCCAGGTAGCTCAGCGAGTCCTTGAAGTTCTTCGCAGCCGCAGAAGCGGCCACTGGATCGCGGCCGAAGGCCGACTCGGCATCGCCGCCGTCGAGGGGATTGAGGCCCTCGGCGTCAATCGTATACAGACTCACCTCCTGAGCATTGGCCGCCGCCGCCAGCTCGTGGAAGGCGCGCGTCCGATCGAGGATGCTGCGGTTGGCCATCACCGAGTTGTCATCGAAGACCGCCGCATACTCCTGCATGAGGCCGAGACCGGGTGACATGGGCAGCCCGCTCGAGATGTGGATGATGGATTTGCGCCCCTCGATCCCGGACAGCATCGCGATCATCTGGCGCATGGCGACAAGGGTGAAGCTGAGGTTGTTCGCCTCCTCGTCGGCGTACTGGTAGATTCGCTGCCGCATCGCGGCCGGGCCCTGGTCGCGCCCCGTCGCTCCGGTTCCCTCCTTCGCCTCCTGCAGGTCAGCAATGATCTCGCGGCGCGCGTTGTCGCGTTCGATCATCCCACCGCTCATTCTGGTCATCCCTCGCAACGCGTCGTTGACCGCTCGCGGATCGTCGGTGAACGGCTGTGCGACGTCGAGCGACCGCTGATACGAGACCACCATCATCTGAACCGGATCCTCGAGATTTTCAGTCACGAAGGACCGCACCCGCCGCAGCACGCGGTTACGGTCCATCGGACGCAGGTTTTCGTTGTCGAGGTAGAGAACCACAAAAATCGGGCGGATCTCGATCGGTCTCTCCGCGACCGCAGCCGGCAGCGGCGCCCCCTCAGCTGGTGCCGATGAAAAAATGCTTTGAAAGACCTCTTTCGACAGCACCGCAAAGTTGGAGATCGGCACTTCCCTGCCGTCCTGGAGAAGACGGAAGTCTTCGCGGCCGAGGCCCGTGACCGGGCGCCCCGCTGAATCACGAACGAAAACATCGACGTTGACCACCCGGACATCGACTTCGTCGATGAACCCGAGCCCCCCGATCGGGGTTGGCTCTCCCGCCTCATCCTGTGCCGCCGCAAACTGGGCCGACAGTCCAATGATCATTGCTAACAGCGCAACCTGAATGTGCCGCAACCCACACCTCCGCAAGCCCGATTTTCTTACCGGGCGCCTATCGTACCGCAAACTCAAGATGAGCGATTCTCACCCGCGATCTGCGCTAACCTCCAGCGCTCTGGGCACTTGCGAAAAGGCTCCACAAACCAGCGGGTATGCGTCCGCTTTTCGCAAGCACCAGAGCATCAAGATCTTGGCGCAGCTCATCCAGCAGAACCGCTCATCTTGGGTCAACCGTAACCACCGATTCAGCCGCATCACATGAACTAGGGAAGAAGCTGAATGGATTTGTGGTTTCACATACCGAAGGAGAGATAGGGAACAAAGATGCACGGTTCAATTTCCGAAGACAGGTTTCCCACCCCACCGGGGGAAACGATTGACGTCCCGGACGTGATTCCGATCTTCCCGCTGCCCACGGTGGTGCTCCTGCCCGGAGAGGTGCTCCCCCTCCACATCTTCGAACCGCGATACGTGGAGATGGTTCGAGATTCGATCGCCTCCCACCACGTGATCGGAATGGTCGAGGTCGTGCCGGGATTCGAGAACGATCTACCCGGTTCCCCACCGGTGCGCGATGTCGGCTGCGTGGGCTTCATCGCATCTCACGAGGAGCTGCCGGACGGCCGCTACCTGCTCTGGCTCTTCGGTCTCGAGCGCTTCCGCATCGACGCGGAGCTCGACGCCCCCACCCAATACCGCCAAGCCCGCGTACGCTACGAGCCGACCCAGGAGTCTCCCAAGAGGTTGGCCGAAATCCGTCCTCTGCGCCAGGAGCTGCGGAGTCTTCTTCCCCGTCTTGTGGATCTCGATGCAGCCGCACGGGAGCAGTTTGCTCGTCACATGGACGACGCCTCGGATTCGCAGCTGATCGCCCTTGCCTGCCAAGTTCTCGAGATTTCCAGCGACCGCAAGCAGGCTGTGCTCGAGGCCGGCTCCCTCAGCGACCGCTTCTTGATGATCTACGAGGATCTCTACCGCCACCTCGATTCGAACCCCGAGATCGAGGGCCCGGAGTCGGAACAGGTGCACTAATAGGAGTTGAGAGTTTTGAGTTTTGAGTTTCCACGCGACGACGCGCGCCCATGGGGTGGTGGGGATAACTCAGAACTAAAAACTCAACACTGGATTTTGGGGGGTGGGGGATCATTCCGAATTGAACGTCCTAACGTTTTTCGTTTTAACGTTTAACGTTTAACGTTCTCACGTTCTCGCGTTCTCACGTTCTAACGACTCAACGACTCTGCGGCGGCTGGCCGGTTCGGCGGCGGTGCGTCATTCTCGCCGGTGGTGAGACCCACAACCGCGAGACCTAACGCAAGGACCACGGCTGCGGCGATAATCGACGCCAGGATCTGGTACCAGCCCGTCCTCCGATCGCGATCGCTCCCATACCCGCTGTCCGCTTCCGCTTCGAATGAGGTCATACCGCCCCCGTTCCCTTATGTCTATAAGACGCCTCAGATACCCGAATAGTTGCAGGCGGGCCGGAGGCCCAGCCCGCCCGCATTCTCACTTCGTCACTTCGAGGCCATCTGGTAATCGGGGTGGTAATTCTTCATGTGCTCGTTGATCCACTTGGCCTGCACCTCTTTGGGCACCGACCCGAGGGTAGCGGCGAGCTTCACCTTGCCACCCTGGCGCTCGACCACGTACGTCGCCTGGGAGCCCGGCTCGAGTTTCGAGTAGACCTCCTTCAGGGCCGGCTTGTTCTCCTTCGAGTACTCCACACCGTTGATGGCGAGGAGCACATCACCCTGTTCGAATCCCGCCTTCTGCGCCGGGCTGCCCTTGTAGACGTCCTCAACCACCCAGCGGCCCTGCTCGTTGGTGTCGTACTCGATACCGAGCCAGGCCTTGTGCGCCATCTTCTGACTCATTTTCTTTAGGCAATCCTCGCCGCTGCCGGCGCACTTGCCCTTTTCACCCGCCGTCGCCGGCAGGGCGACGACCAGCACCAACACCAACACCGCAACAAACTTCTTCATGGATAGACCTCCCACGTGTTTCTGAATCGACAGCCACCGGCCGCCGAGACCCGGTGCGTTCGATTCGGGTTGACGAGACCTCGACCGACAACGTGTCGTTCGCGGTGGGCGGAATCTCTGCATGCCCACCAATCTGCGCCTGCGAAATGTGAATGTCCTCACAGCGAGGTCAGAAGCTGTGAAAGATGTGACCGAGATGCAAAACAACGCGGCGCGCCGCCGGCCGTACGTTATATTGCTTATCGGCGGGGCCGTTTCCCGTCCCCGGGAGGCAACGGGTGAGTCTCTTCAACAACAACCGCGACGGCGCCTTCTCCGAGGCGGAGCTGCGGGCCGTGGAGCACAGCGTGCTCGGCGGCCGGCGCATCCTGTGGGCCGGCGTGCTGGCGGTGTTGTTGCCCTTGGCGATACTGCTGGCGCTGCAGTATTGGTGGCTGGCCGATCTCGAACGCAACTCGGCCATCGCCCGCAAGGCGACCCTCGACAACTACCTCGAGACCATCACCAAGGAGG
>CAYPBC010000246.1:0-4170 GCA_964408845.1 uncultured Thermoanaerobaculia bacterium | reverse complement strand
CAGGTCTCGCTGAAATCTATCGAGCCCAGTCGACATCGAGCCGTCCCTGTTGCGACCAACTTCTGAGAAGGAACTCCCAGAACTCGCGTCGTCGGCCCAGGTTTCGAGAAATGGCACTCCACGATCTCGCAACCTCGGCCGGGGTTGTGAACATCCATACTTCGGTATCTCTTGCCTCGCGCAGGATCTTAGCCATGAGACGTGTCCGTTCCGGCGGCGAGGCCGTGCGCAGCTTCTCACGAAGCTCGGCAACCGTCATGGGTTCATCCCAAAGAAAGTAGGGTACCGCCTGCGGATCGGAGAGGTCCGACGACAACGGAATGGCTCCCGTGGAGCGTGATTCGAAGGGCTCGGTGGTCATGGTGTCAGGGTACCACGGGGCGCCTGCAGCATCGGGATCTTATGAGCAACCGGAGAAATGCCGAGCGGGAACTCGGCGGTCCCAGGGCAGAAATACTGATCATCGCCGACCGGGTTCCCTTCGATGTAACGAATTACTGGAATCCCGCTGTCATAAGGCTCGAAGTCGCCGATCCCGGGATCGCCGAGCTCCAGTTCGGCTCCTCGACGGCGCGGAGGATGTAGCGCAGTGGGCCGCCCGGTCGAGTTGCATCGAGGGGGTAGCACGTGATGAGGGTGAGGACATCGACGGTCGTGGGTTCGAGGGCGGTGGTGTCGTCCTCTCGCACCACGGCGGTGGAGACGACGACGAACCGCCGCTTACGGCCGGAATGGGTTTCGAGCAACAGTTCGTCACCGCGGCCCACGCCGGCGAGGAAGGCGAAGACGGTGTCGCGGTGGCCGGCGAGCACGATGTTGCCATGCTCATCGGGTTGGGCGGTTCCGTCGACGTGACCTGGCGCGAAGGCCAGGGCAGCGCCCTGGGCGCCCGCGAGGACGATCTGGTCGATGCCGAGGTGGGGCACTTCGAGGCGGGCGACCGGCCAGGTCCGGGCCCAGGGCCAGGGTCTCACCGGCCCCACCGCCGAGTGTTCCCAGGCCCGGCGCAGGAGCTGCTGGGCGAGGACGGCCTTGGCCGGAATGTAGAGGCCACATCCGAGGCCGCCAACACCGAGCAGCATCAGCGCCAATGCAATTGCGTGAATCGGCCTCATGCCGGCCCCCAGCGGGCGGCGGTGGCGCGGATGGCTGTGCCGAGCAGGAGAAGGAGCAGACCCGCAATGCGCAGCAAGGGGGCGGGGGTCGCGGTGGGCGGCATCACCGGCTCTGGGGCTGCGACCTGGAGCGCGGTGAGGTCAGTGGGAATGCCCTCGCGCAGGCTGACCTCGATGATCTGCCGTTTGAGCTCGGGATCGCGGGAGCGGCGGTAGTCGGCCGCCCAGTCGTCCAGCCGGCCTCGGAAGAAGCCGCGCCGCAGGGCGTGGGCGAGCCGGCCGTCGGCATCGAGGACCTCGATCTCGACCCTGCGCTCGAACGCCTCACCGTCGATCGTCAAACCCACCTCGAGGTCGCGGGTCGAGCGGCTGGCGAGAAAGAGGCGCATCATCCCCCCCTCGGCGGCCCGCAGCCGCGGCCCGCCGACGGGTTCGAGGACTTCACCATCCTGGCGGATCGACCGCAGATCGAGCACCGGCAGTACCAGCTCGTCAGCGAGGGCGTCCAGCGCGGCCTGGGGATCGACGCCCGGTTGGTGGATAAGAGCATCGTTGCCGAGAACGGCATCGAAGTGAGCAAGCTCGTCGGCGTCGGCGAGGAAGATCGCCTCGAGCTCGCGCTCGAGAGGCAGGCCTGTCACTTGGGGGTCGGTGACGGCAATGCAGCGCATCGCAGGGCGTTCGCAGCTGATGGCTGCGGCGGCAAGAACGAGATCGTCCCATGAGGTGGTAAAGCCGGCCTCCCCGGAGAACAGGCGATGCACGGTCTCGGTTGCGTCGCCATCCCACACCTCGACCACCGATTCGGCGACCGCGTACACCTGCACCGGCGCCGGCGACTGCGAGGCCACCCGCTCGATCAGGGCGCGAACCGCACGCCCTCGGCGGCGCATGGAGGCCGAGGCGTCCACCAGGAGATGTATCTCCCTAGGAATGTCTCGTCGATCCTCAGTGCGATTAAGGGCAAGCCGGAGCTGGATGGCGAGCGAGCCATCGTCCAGCGGCGTCGCTTCGGCGCGGACGAGCAGCGGCGGCGCCTCCGCCGCCCACCAGATCTCAACCGGGTCTGCGGCCGAGAAGACGAGCTGCGCCGAGCGTTTCCCGCGCTTCCGTTCCTCGGCACGGGCGCCCTCGACCCCAACCCCGCGCAGGGGCTCGCGGCTCTCGAGGTCGACGACGACGGGCGATATCAGGCGGGCGTGACCGATGAATGCGTCGAGCGGCAGACGCACGTGGGATCGCCCGCTCTCGGTGACGACGGGCAGGGTGATCGTGAGCTCGACCTCGCGCATCGAGCCGGCGGGCACCGGAAAGACCGAGAAGGAGTGGATCGAGGAGTCGCGTTGGAGGAGTCCGGTTGGCCGGCCGGCGGCAGCCGCACTCGCGTGCGCCTGCTGTGCCTGCCGGCGTTCGGCGAGCTCGGCGGCGAAAAAACGGCCGTCGTGCCAGAAACCGAAGGTCGAGATCATGGCCTCCCGCGGCAGGTGAAGACGGTAATCGGCCTGGGCGACGGCGGCGCCCTCGTTGGCAAAGACCTGGGTCAGCTCGACCCGTGCTTCACCCTCCAGGATGCGCACCCGGAGAGACTGCGAAACCAGTGGAAGCTGACGCGCCTCTGTGAAGAGCCCGGCTGTGGAATCGTCCTGGGCGGCGGCGACCACGGGGAATATTGCAACGAGGAAAATGCAGGCTGAGCGACGCATGATCAGATCCCTCCTGTGATGACATCGATTGGAGTGGTGTAAGGCGGGCATTCGGAGAGGCTGAAGTCGTCCCGCCCGCCGGGCCCGTCGACCAGCGATAGCTCAACGCGAAACCGGCCGGCGGCAAGCCACACCCGCGGCGCGGTGGCGAGGGCGAATCCGGGCGGCAGGAGGACTGTCAGGATGCAGGGTTCGAGGCCCTCGCCCTCGCGACTCTGGGTGACGCCCTCGGGACCTCCCTGGCGAACCACGATCCCGGTGCTGTCGGCCTCGTGGTGGGCGATCCAGGTGGCGACCAGCTCGCGGCCGTCACCGGCTGTGCCGCGCGAGGTCTCGATGACGGTCCGGCCGAGAACCTCGGTGAGGCCGCCGGAACCCGCGGTGTCGACCCGGCCGATGTGCTGGTAGCTGCCCTCGGTGGCGTAAGCCAGGGTGCGGAAGAAGCTGACCCCCGGGGCCGGCAGAGAGCGGCAGCCGATGGCGTTGATGACGATTCGCGCCGCACGCGCTTCGCGGATCAGATCCTCCGGCGCGGGGTCGTCGCGGTAGTCAAGATGGGGCGGGGCGTCGCCGATGAGAAAGATCTGCCGGTCGACGTCGTCGGCGCGGTCCCACGACATCGAGTGCAGGGCTTCGGCGACGGCCGCAACTACCGACTCCGGACCGTCGCCCCCGCCGTCGGCGTTGAGCCCGGCCAGAAACTCGTCGGCTGCACCCACGTCCTGGTTCAGATCGAAGATCAGGGTCACGTAGGCGTCGCCCCGGTCGCGAAATGCGACGACCCCGTACCGCAGGCGTTCACCAACTCTGGCCTTGGCCAAGGAGCCGGCGAGCTGGCGGGCCCGTTCCTGCACCTCTCGCAGCTCGCCCGACATCGACCCGGTCGTGTCGATGACGAAGACGACATCGAGATCGGCAACGGCCGGCATGGCGACCAGGAGCGCCACGAACAGCATCAGCGGTGTCACGAACCTGAGCGGGTTGGGGCTGATTATGTGCATCTGGGTTCTCCCCTCGCTACCGATGATCGCTGCCGGATGAGGACCAGGCGGGGCGCCTGCGGGGAGATCCCGGGACGGGATGTGGCGTTTCAAAGGCAGCGGGTGTTGGGTGGGTGGTAACGTCTTGTTTTACGAGCACCCCGCCTGCACTTCTGTCCCAGCCTCCGGCCGAGACCAGAAAATGCCGAGCTGGAGCTCGGCGGTCCCAGGGGTTTTATCCTTGGAACGCCGGGCTCCAGCTCGGCATTTGAAAAGAAAATATTTGAAATCAAAGAAGATATCTGTTATGTTATGGCGTCTGTTGCCGGCCAGCGGGGCCGGCTTCTGTATAGGTGGACGCAGTGTTCACCA
>CAYPBC010000245.1:0-4174 GCA_964408845.1 uncultured Thermoanaerobaculia bacterium | reverse complement strand
TCTGAGTCAATCTGTGGGCAGATTTCCGATGGGTGGGCGGCATTGAGAATTGAGAATTCAAAATTGAGAATTCTGTCGGCGGGCGCCTGCTATTCTCCTCCCCCGTGACTGACGTTTTCCGCCACCGCGAGCTCATGATCTCGGGCTCGATCGACCGTGCGATCCTCCACCTCGGGGTTCCCGCGGCGGCTGCGGCGCTGCTGCAGGCGGGCTTCCTGGTTGTGGATACGTTCTGGCTCGGCCGGGTCGGTCCGGTGGCGCTGGCGGCGGCCTCGACCGCCGGCTTCATGATGTGGCTCGCCCAGACTCTGGGCGACGGCGCGGCCTCGGGCTCGGGCTCAGTGCTGGCGCGGGCGGTGGGTGAAGGCGATACAGGGGCGGCAGCCCGGGCGGCGACGGCCGGCCAGACGCTGGCGGTGTGGGGCTCGGCCCTGGTGTCCACCGCCGGCCTGCTTTCGAGCCACGCGATCTTCGCCTTTATGGGGACCGCGCCGGCAGTGACTGCGGACGGCTTGCACTACATGTGGGTGATTCTCGCCGGCATGCCAGCCTACTTCCTCTTCGTGTGGATGTCGGCGTCCTTCCGCGCGGTGGGCGATGCGAACACGCCGCTCAAGCTGCTGGCGTTGGCCGCGGCGGTGAACCTGGTCGTCGACCCGCTGCTCATTTTCGGGCTCGGTCCGCTGCCGGCGCTCGGGGTGGCGGGGGCGGCCCTGGCCACCGTTCTCTCGTGGTTGGTGGCCTCGGCGTGGGGTTGGGTCCTCCTTGGCAGGCTCGGCATCCGGCCGCGACCGTTCGCCATCCTGCGCCCACCCCGTTTCGAAACCTGGCGCGCCCTGCGGGTGGGTCTGCCGCTAGGTCTCGAAGGTGCGTTCTTCTCGCTCATCTACATCCTGCTGACCCGGGTGATCACCTCCTTCGGCACGCCGGCGGTGGCGGCTCTTGGCATCGGCCACAAGCTCGAGGTGCTCAATTACTTCGTGTGCGCGGGCATGGGGGCGGCAGCGACCACCCTGGTCGGCCAGAACCTCGGCGCGGGCGACCCCCGCCGGGCGGTGCGCTCGGCGTGGCGGGCGCTCTTTCTCACCTGTCTGCCGGTGGGGGCTGTGACGGCGCTGCTGGTCGCCTTCCCCGCGTCCGCGGTCGGAGTCTTTTCGAGCGATGGCGACGTGGTGGCCGTAGGGGTCACATACGTGCTCCTGGTCGGCCTCACACAGCTCTTCATGGCCGCCGAGGTGGTGCTGCTGGGCGCCTTCGCCGGCGCCCAGTGGACGGCGGTTCCGGCGGTCATCGAGATCGGATTCACTGCCGTCCGGGTGCCGCTTGCCATGTGGCTCGTGGCGATGGGGTGGGGAGTGGAAGCGGTGTGGTTTGCGATCGCCTCCACCACTGTGATCAAGGGATCCCTTCTCGCCGCTCTCTTCGGCCTCCGCTACGGACGCGGCTGACGAGGAGGCAAGGCTGTTCGCACATAGGGCGCGTCCCTTGGAGGTGCCTGGCATCCTCTCGGGAAGCGCGTTGGGAGAAGAGCACCTCGAAGTTGGATGCGTCTTCCCGGAGCACGAGCACAGGCACGGAGACGGAGATGGGCCGGGGTGTGTACAATACCCCGGCACATGGGAGGAATCATGATTGACTCAATTCGTAAATCGCTCGCAGACCAGGCCTCGCTGCTCGACTATGAGTGCACGGGGATTGCAAAGGACCAGCTCCATCTTCCGGGGCCCGATTTCATCGATCGTGTGGTGGCGCAGACCGACCGCTCGCCGCAGGTGATGGCATCGCTGCAGCGGATGTACAACACCGGCCGCATGGCCGGCACCGGTTTTATCTCGATCCTGCCGGTGGACCAGGGGATCGAGCACTCGGGTGCGGCATCCTTTGCCCCCAACCCGATCTACTTTGATCCGTCCAACATCGTCAAGCTTGCGGTCGAGGGCGGTTGCAACGCGGTCGCCTCGACCCTCGGTGTGCTCGGTGCTGTATCGAGAACCTATGCCCACAAGATTCCGTTCGTCGTCAAGATCAACCACAACGAGATGCTGACCTACCCGAACGATTTCGACCAGACCATGTGGGCGTCGACCGAGCAGGCGTGGAATCTGGGTGCGGCTGGGATTGGCGCCACGATCTACTTTGGCTCCGACAACTGCCGGCGCCAGATTATGGAGATCTCGGACGCATTCCAGCAGGCCCATGAGCTCGGGATGTTCACCATTCTGTGGTGCTACCTGCGCAACTCGGCCTTCAAGAAGGACGGGGTTGACTACCACGCGGCGGCCGACCTCACCGGCCAGGCCAACCACCTCGGCGTGACCATCGAGGCCGACATCATCAAGCAGAAGCAGGCCACAAACAACGGCGGCTACACCGCGATCGGCTTTGGCAAGACGAGCCCCCTGGTGTATGACAAGCTGGTGCCGGACAACCCCATCGAGCTCACCCGCTGGCAGGTGGTCAACTGCTACATGGGCCGCGCCGGCCTCATCAACTCGGGCGGTGCGTCGGGCGACAACGACCTGGCGCAGGCGGTCACCACCGCAGTCGTCAACAAGCGCGCCGGCGGCATGGGTATGATCTCCGGCCGCAAGAGCTTCCAGAAGCCCATGAAGGACGGTGTCGAGCTCCTCAATGCCATCCAGGACGTCTACCTCTGCGAGGATGTCACGGTAGCCTGAGCAAGTTAAGAGTAAAGAGGTTAAGGGTCAAGCTGACCTGAAACGCTGTACTGAATAGGCACGGTCTTAACTCTTTACCCTTAACCCTTTACAGCAATTCGCCACGCACGAAAAACGGCCCGCCATCATGGCGGGCCGTATTTTCGTGCGCGGTGAATTTCTACATGATGGCGTACAGTGGCGCCTTCTCGCCCGACCGTATGGCTGCGCCTTTGGCGGCGACTGTTGGCAGCGCTCGGTAGGCGAAGTGGATCGCGGTCTGGATCTTGTTGTGGTAGTAGGCGGCCTCCTCGTTTCCCTTGAGGAACTCTTTGTAGGCCTTCTTGTCATCGGTGTCGACGCCCGCTTCGTCGAGGATCGCGGCGAGCTTTTCCTTGGCGATGATGGACTGGTCCATGAGGAGGTGGGCGGCGAACACCGTGCCCACCATGTCGAGCAGCGGCGGGGCGTTGAGCAGAACGAGCTGGATCGCATCCGGTCGCTTGGTGAGCTCCTTGGAGATGGTTTCGATCTGCTTGAGCGCCGCGGCCAGCATCCATGCCGGCTCCATCATCTCGGCGTCGCCGCGGAGCTTCTTGAAGGTCTTCTCGGCCATGCCGAGGAGCTCGCGGATGGTCCTGCCATCGTTCATGGGAAGCTTGCGGGCCACGAAGTCGAGCGCCTGGATGCCGTTCGTACCTTCATAGAGGCAGGCTATCTCGACATCGCGCATGAGCTGCTCGGCGGGGTAGTCGGAGGTGTAGCCATAACCGCCGTGGACCTGGACGCACCAGTGGGTGACCTGAAGGCCCCACTCCGAGCACCAGGCTTTGCAGATCGGGGTCAGCATCTCCACGTAGTCCTGGTAGCGCTCGCTCTCCTCGCCCTCGGCGAGGTGGGACATGTCGACATAGTAAGCGGTCTGCAGGAGGAGGGACCGCATGGCCTCGGTGTAGGCCTTGGAGCTGAGGAGCATCCGGCGTACGTCGGGGTGCTCGATGATCGGAACCTGGGGCGCGTCGGGGTTCTTGAACTCCTTCCAATTACGGCCCTGGAGCCGTTCGTGAGCATAGGAGAGCGCCTGCTGGTGGGCGGCGCCGGCAGCGGACGAGCCTTGAAGGCCGACATCGATCCGTGCGGGGTTCATGAGGTGGAACATGAGTTTCATGCCCTGCAGCTCCTCGCCGAGGAGAAACCCCTGGCAGGCGTCGTTCTGACCGAAGACGAGGGTGCAGGTGGGCGATCCATGGATGCCCATCTTTTCCTCGATGTTATTGGTGTAGATATCGTTGGTCTCGCCGAGGCTGCCGTCGGCGTTGACTCTGACCTTGGGCACGATGAACAGTGACAGTCCCTTGGTGCCGACCGGCGCCTCCGGGGTGCGGGCGAGAACCAGGTGGATGATGTTGTCGGTGAGGTTGTGGTCTCCGCCGGTGATGAAGATCTTCTCGCCGGAGATGGCGTAGCTGCCGTCGTCCTGCTTGACCGCCTTGGTCGTCGAGGCAGCCTCGACCTGA
>CAYPBC010000244.1:0-4176 GCA_964408845.1 uncultured Thermoanaerobaculia bacterium | reverse complement strand
TTCTTCAAGGCCACCGACGAGCTCTACCGCGACGGTGAGGTCGTGCCGGAAGAGGACGTCAAGAGCCGTGGTGGTTCGGCCTCGATCTTCATCGGCCGCCCGCTCGCGAGATTCTTGTCGTTCGAGCTCACCTACCGTCTCCGTCATGACGATTTTGGCCGTGCCGACGACACCGCCCCTGACTTCGTTCTTCCCCTGGACACCTTCACCCACACCGCGCGGGCAAGCGTCGAGTACAACCGCCTCGGCTACCGCCTGAAGTTGGCGGGAGAAACCAACCGGCGTTCGGATTGGGATTTCTGGGGTCTGCCCGGCAACGACGAGTACAACCCCGCGAAGAAGGACTATCAACGCTGGCAGATCGCTCTCGCCAAGACTTGGTGGCTGGCCGATTTCCGCAAGATCGGTCTCAGTCTCGAGCACCTCGATGGTGAGAACCTCGACCGTTTCTCCGGCTACGACTTCGGGATCTTCGGCAGCTCGCCGGTTGCCGGCTATCCGAGCGGTTTGGTGCGGGCTGAAAAGGCAGACGGCGCCCACTTCCTGGCGGGGATCAACTACTTCGACAAAATCCGTTTCGAGGTCAAGGGTGATGCGGTGTGGGCGAGCAACGCCATGACCGGCCTCGACAACGAGCTCCTGGCCGGCATCGGGGTCAGTGGCACCATGACCCTGCCCTGGCAGCTGATCATGAACTTCGAGGCCGGCTACGCTGTTGCCGGGCCGGGCAAGGGAGACATCGCCCTGCGGGTCTTCTTCCTCAGACTCTTCCCGGGCCAGTAAGAGGCCCCTCGGCTGCCGTCGCTGTCTGCTGAAGACACCCACGGTGAAGAGCGTTCACCGAGCGGCGGCCGGCTCGACCCGCGAGAGAGAAACGCGGGAGATTCCAGGAAGGGAGTGTTGAGGATTCGGCATACGATTGAGCGCCGACGGCGCGATAGACTCATAGCCTGGGGCGTGAGCCCCAGGCGGTGGTCGCGAAAATAACCAGGAGCCCTGAAGGGGCGGCAGATCGTGGCTGCGGCGTGAGCCGCAGCCAGCATCTTCTGATTGTCTGTCGCCGCTTCCGGCTTCGTGCTTCGCACTACGCCGTGACAAGTCGCGGCTGGCTCGAACCATCGGTGACGAGATTGGGGGTTTCACGACCTGGATGCCGGTCCAGAATTCGTGAAGTACCCGGGCCTCTATCTGGGATGCAACCACGTCGGCAACAGCGAGTACGGATCGACGCTCACACCCTGGTTGTATCCGACCCCGTTCTGGCCCAGGAGGGTCTGTAGCCCGCCCTCATTGAAGGCGTCAAAGGTCTCCGTCGCGCCGCCGATGTGCTTGCCGCCGACGAAGATCTGGGGAATGGTCTTGACATCGAAGCGCGCGTTGAGCGCGGCCCGCACCTGAGAGCCCCAGTCGTCCTCCTGATAGTCGACCGAGTCGAGATCGATCGAACGATAGGGGATGCCGCACTCTGCGAAGAGCTTCCGCACCGACCAGCAGAACTCGCACCACTCGAAGGCGAACATCACCACTGGCTGTTCGGGATCGTTGATCACCTGGTCGAGGAAGGCCACGGCCTTGGCTGTCACCGGCGTCGGTTCGGCGTCTTCCTCGGCGGGCGGCGCCGGCGGCGGGGCGTCGAAGCGGAAGCTCGGTGTCGATTTGGAGATCTCAATCTCGTCGGCGGTCATGTCCTCCGAGATGTCGTAAAACAGCGGCGTCGTCATGTAGCGCTCGCCGGTGTCCGGCAGCATGGCGAGCACGGTGCTTCCCTCAGGAGCCGTCTTGCAGACCTCGATCGCACCCGCCAGAGTCGCGCCGGCCGAGATGCCGACAAAAATCCCTTCCTTCTGTGCCAGATCCTTTGAGCACTGCAGGGCGTCGTTGCCCTTGATCGGCATGAAGATGTCGAGCAGCTCCGCGGTCTGAGCATCCTCGACCAGCTTGGGGATGAAGTCCGCGGTCCAGCCCTGCATGAGGTGGGCGCGGAAGGACGGGTGGCTCCCGGCGATCGAGCCGTCTGAGTTGCGCGCCTGCGGGATGCCCGAGCCCAAGAGCGGCGAGTTGTCTGGCTCGCAGACGACGATCTTGGTATCGGGCCGCTCTTTCCTGAGGACTCGGGAGACCCCCTTGAGGGTGCCACCGGTGCCGAAACCCGTTACCCAGTAGTCGAGCCGTTCGTCTGAGAAGTCCGAGAGGATCTCTTGGGCTGTGGTCTCCGAGTGGACGTTGGCGTTGGCCTCGTTCTCGAACTGGCGGCACAGGAACCAACCGTGGGTTTCGGCCAGCTCCTCGGCCTTCAGGAGCATTCCCGTGCCCTTCTCAGAAGCCGGCGTCAACACCACCCTGGCGCCCAGGAAGCGCATCATCTTGCGGCGCTCGACCGAGAAATTCTCTGCCATGGTGACGACCAGCGGATAACCCTTCTGGGCGCACACCATTGCCAGACCGATGCCGGTGTTGCCGCTCGTCGCCTCGATCACCGTCTGCCCCGGTTTGAGCTTGCCCGAGCGTTCGGCGTCCACGATGACGCCCAGCGCCAACCGGTCCTTGACCGAGCCCATCGGGTTGAAGGACTCGATCTTGACGTAGAGCTTCGCGCCGTTGGTGGCGAGCTTGTTGACTCGTACGACCGGCGTGTTGCCGATCGTCCCGAGAATACTGTCGTACTTGGCCATTTGTTCTCCCTGTCGGTTCAACGAGCAGTATAACCTATTTGATACCTAGACTCATTCCGTTGAAAACTCGACAAGGTGGCGGCAGCGCGGGCCAAGGACCCTGCCGACCTGGAAGCGATGCCCTGATGAGGGGGCATCCAGCATCGAGTATCGAGTATCCTGCCAGGCAGACCGTCTTAGCACTCCGTGATATTGATCGCGAGCCCGCCAGTCGAGGTTTCCTTGTACTTGGACTGCATGTCGAGACCCGTCTGGCGCATGGTGCGGATGACCTGGTCGAGGGAGACGAAGCGCGTGCCGTCACCCCGCAGGGCGATGCGGGCGGCATTGACGGCCTTGACCGCCGCCATGGCGTTTCTTTCGATACACGGGATCTGGACCAGACCGCCGATCGGGTCGCAGGTCAGACCGAGGTTGTGCTCCATGCCGATCTCGGCCGCACACTCCACCTGCTCCGGGGTACCGCCGGCTGCTTCTGCCAGACCCGCGGCGGCCATCGAGCAGGCGACCCCGACCTCGCCCTGACAGCCGACCTCGGCGCCTGAGATCGAGGCGTTGGTCTTGTACAGCATGCCGATGGCGCCGGCGGTGAGGAGGTAGTTGCGAATGGCGGTTGCGGGGAGTCTTTTCACAAACCGTTCGAGAAAGCGCAGACAGGCGGGCACGATGCCGGCCGCGCCGTTGGTCGGCGCGGTGACCACCCGGCCGCCGGCCGCGTTCTCCTCGTTGACGGCCAGGGCGTAAAGCACGATCCAGTCCATTGCACCGAGAGGATCGCCGTAGGCCCCTTCGTCCTGTTGGGTCAGAGTGTCGTGCAAACCGGGCGCACGGCGACGAAGGCCAAGAGAACCGGGCAGCTCGCCGCGTTCGCGGATGCCTCTCTCGACGCATGTGTTCATGGTCTGGCGGATGCGCTCGAGTCCGGCGTCGATCTCTTCGGTCGAGCGCCACGCGTGCTCGTTGGCGTAGACGATCTCGGCGATCGATTTCCCCGTTGCACGGGCGATTTCGAGCAGGTCGTCTCCGGATGCGAACGGGTACTCCACCGCCACCGGGTTCTTGATCAGCTGATCGGCCTCAGCCGTTTTCTCACCGACGATAAAGCCACCGCCGATGGAGTAGAACTGCTTGGCAAAGATCTCGGCGCCGCCGTCATCGAAGACGGTGAACAGCATGCCGTTGGGGTGGAAGGGGAGCACCTCATCCGGCTTGAAGACGATGTCGCGGTCGGGCACCAACTCGATAGAACGCTCACCGTCGAGATTGAGCTCACCCGAGTTAACCACTTCGTCGTACAGCGGTCCTTGCCGGTCCGGATCTATTGTCTCGGGCTCCTCGCCCAGCAGACCCCAGATAACCGCCCGGTCGGTGTTGTGTCCGCGGCCGGTGGAGGCGAGTGAGCCGAATAGATCGCAGCGGATCCGTGCGGCGCGCTCGAACAATCCGTGTTTCTTCAGCTTGACCAGCAGGAAGTTGGCGGCTCGCATCGGCCCGACCGTGTGCG
>CAYPBC010000243.1:0-4185 GCA_964408845.1 uncultured Thermoanaerobaculia bacterium | reverse complement strand
GCTCCCCATGACCCAGGTCAACCGCCATGCACTCCCCCTGTCACTCCGATCGCTCTCCGGCCACAGCCGGCCTCTTCGGAATTGTAAAATAAAACGTCGCCCCGCACTCCAGCTGCGACTCCACCCAGATGCGACCACCATGGCGATCGACGATTCGCTTGCATACCGCAAGACCGATCCCGGTTCCAGGATACTCCTTCTCCGTGTGCAGCCGTTGGAACATGACGAAGATGCGGTCGACGGCCTCGGGGTCGATCCCAATGCCCACGTCGCGAACCGAGAGCTGCCACTCTGTCTCCCGTTCCTCCACCGCCACCTTGACCCGTGCAGGCCCGTCACCGGAGAACTTGAGTGCGTTCGAAACGAGATTGCGCAGCAGCTGCTCCATCTGCGACGGGTCGGCCGTGACGATCGGCAATGCGTCGCTCGTGATCTCGGCCTTGGCGCTCTTGATCTCTTCCCAGAGCGCGTCCTTGACATCTCCCAACACTGCGTTGAAGTCGACCTGCCGAAACTCTCCTCCGCGCGTATCGATCCGGGCGTAGCCGAGCACAGCATCGACCATCTCCTGGACCTTCACGGTGGCCGCCGCCGCTCGATCGAGGTATGACTCCTCCTCGTCCTCGAGCCGTGGGCGGACGCTTTCGCCGAGGAGCTCGAGATAGCTCGAAACCACGCTCAGTGGTTGCTGCAAATCGTGAGACACGACGTAAGCGAACTGCTCGAGCTCTTCGTTGGAGCGGGCGAGGGTGTCGGCCCGAATCGACAGCTTCTCCTGCGCCGCATGAAAATCGCGGGTATCCTCGACGATCCCCTGGATGTGCTTCATCCCCGATTCGGCATCTTCCACCACCCACGAAGAGACCCGAGCCCACATGAGATCGTCGTCGGCCCGGCGTAGCTGAACATCGAGGTTGCCAACGTATCGGGTCGAAACCATCCCGGTCCGCCAGGCGTCTGCCTTCGAAGAGTCGACCATGAGGTCGGGGAAGGTCGACCACACAACTTCCTCGGGATCGAAGAACCCGAGCATTGATGCGAGGGCGGGGTTGGCTTCGAGGATCTCGCCGTCGAGAGTGGCCACGAACACCCCTACCGGCAGTGTCTCCACCAGACGTCGGTACGGTGCGTCGCGGGAGCTTTCCGCGACCTTGCGTCGAGTTCGGAAGAAAACAGATCGCACGACGGCTGGAAGACGCACGAACCCGCCGGAGTTCTTGCCGACGTAGCCATCGACCGCGAGCCGCAAGGTCTCGCTCCAGAGCTCCTCACCGATCTCGTTTGTAAAGAGGATCACCGGACAGTCGGGGCGTACCTCCCTGACCAACCGGATGAGCTCCAAACCATCGGCCCACGAGAATCGCGCCTCGGTGATGACAAGGCCGAATCGCCCAGCGGCGAGCGCACCCGAGAACTCTGCCGCAGTCCCGACCTCTTCAATCTCGACCTTCCCGAGCTCACCCGTCAGCACCAGTGAGGCGAGTTTCCGGTCACTCGGGTCCTCGTCGATGAGGAGCACTCGCGGAAGGTTGTTCATAAACCTCCCATCTGCGTCTCGCCTGGGCAAATTAAGGACCGCACTTCGTCACTCCACCCATACGCCGCGAAATCCGGCGCGGTTGTCATGAAGGTCAGGGGGAGATCTTCCACCTCGAGAAACGGAGTATAGCACTCGACAAATTATGTCCGCAGACTGCACACTGCCGGAGAACACATTGTCGCGAATTCACCCAAGCGGCGACTGTCGAGGGTTCAGGTGAGCACCTCCGCATCAACCTCGATCTCGACCCGCCAGCGAGGATCGAGAAGACCCTTCACCACGACCAGGGTTGCCGCCGGATAGATATCGCGAAAAAACTCGCCGTGGGCACGACCGACAGCATCCCAGTCGGAAGCGTCGATGACGTACATTCTAGTCCGAACCACATCTTCACGCGTCCCACCGAGGGCCTCGACCGCCTCGAGAATGATCTCGAAGCAACGCGCTGCCTGCACGTAGGCGTCACCCTCGACCGTCTCGCCGTCATCGCCGATCGGCGCCGTCCCCGAGACGGAGATGTGCGAGCCGCGACGCACGGCGCGCGAAAAGCCGACGAGGCTCTCGTATGCGGACGAAGAACGATAGCGCCCGCCAGCCGAAGTACTGTCCTCTTTCTTCACGTTGCGTCATTGTACCTGAACACGAGACCCGGTCAAGACGACTGGGCTGCCTTGCGGCGCCGGCTCGAAACCGGTAGCTTGTGGTCAGTGGAAGTGCACCGTGAACCTCCCCGTCAGCCGTCGAGAACGATCGACGTATCGCTGGTGATCCCGGTATGCAATGGGGCGGATTTTGTCGGCGACAACGTAGCTCGCGCTCGCGACTTCCTCACTCAGCGATGTCCGAGTTTTGAAATCGTGGTCGTTGACGACGGTTCATCAGACGGTACGACCGCCAAGGTGCAGCCCATGACCGACGACCGTGTGCGCCTCATCACTCTGCCCACCAATGAGGGCAAGTTTGCAGCTGTGGTCGCAGGCATGGCGGCGGCCAACGGCCGTTGTCGCGTATTTACCGACGCCGATCTTCCCTGCGATCTCGAGGCCATGCCCTTTATCGTCGATCTCGTCTCGAACGACGGTTTCCATATCGTGGCCGGTGATCGTACCCTGCCGGAGTCCTGTTCACTCACCCACAGTGACGTAACACGCCAGCTCAGCAGCCGCGTCTTCAGTTTCTTGGTGCGCATGCTGGTCACGGGGGGTCTCTTCGACAGCCAATGCGGGCTCAAGGGCTTTCGCTCCGACGTGGCGGAGGCGCTATTCCCATTGCTCACCCACCGCGGTTTTTCGGGAGATGTCGAGCTCCTCTACATCGCTCTCAAGCACAATTTATCGATCCGCAGAATCCCCGTCCGACTCCAGCAAAGCTCGCCCTCCACGGTCAAACTGACGATCCATTCGCTGCCCATGCTCATTCGGATCCTCGGTCTGCGTCACAACTGGACCTCGGGCCGCTATGATTCCGAGGTGTTGAGTGGGCTCGGGTCCCAAGTCTACTGGCCGCGGGTCGATGCCCCCCGCCGGACGACGCCATGACTGACGACGAGCGACCGGATACGACGACGAATGCCGCCGGGCGACGATCCGCTCGGGGGGAGGTCCTGCGCGCCCTGCGCTGGCCGGCCGTCGTCTTGGGCATCGGCCTCATCGCCTACCTCGCAGTTCACGAAATGGCGCGCACGGCCCGTGAGGGAGGCCGGGCGGCCGCCGAGGCCGTGGGCGAACTCGGTCGCGGCGCGGTTGAAATCGCGGCGGCCTTCCGCACCGGCACGATCACCAACACCTTTATCTCCGCAATTCCCAGCTTCGCCCCGGACAACGGAATGCGCCTCGAGATCGCGGCGTTCGAGACCGTGGAGATTCTGAGGATCACCGACGAACTGCGAGTTGGGTGGGATCTGGTATCGCTCGGAACCACGGCGAGCGAAATCAGCGTCACGGTGACCTACCGCTACCACGTGCGTCTCGACGAGCCCTGGCGGCTCGAGGTCGAGGGCCAGTCGTGCGTCGTCCATGCGCCACCCATCCGGCCCACCCTGCCGCCGGCAATCGACACCGGGAGGATGGAGAAGCGCAGCGAGAGCGGGTGGTTGCGCTTCAACGAAGATGAGCAGATGGAGAACCTCGAGCGCGGTGTCACCGCGGTGCTGTCAGAGCGGGCCGTCGACTCCGCCCACCTCGAGCTGGTGCGTGAGCGCTGCCGGCGCCGGGTCGCCGAGTTCGTCCGCTCATGGCTGCTGATCGAGGACCACTGGCGCTCCGACCGCTTCCGCTCGGTGACGGTGGTCTTTGCCGACGAGACCGTCCCGGAAACATCCTCCATTTCCCCCACCCTCGTCCTCAGCGGGGAGGAGGTCGGCCATGACTAACGTTGGAACGTTGAAACGTTTAACGTCCAGACCTTTGCAGCCTTCGTGATGTCCCCGAGCGACGTGAATCGTCGGCGAGCACTCATCGCCTTGCTCTTGCTGGCGCCGGCGCCGAGCCTGGGCATCTGGGCCGCCATGGTGGCGGTACCGGGTGCGGTGGGGAAGGCTGTGTTTTTCGGCGCCAAACTGTGGCTGCTGGTCTTTCCCGCCGCCTGGTATCTACTGGTCGAAAAGGGAAAACCGAGCTGGTCGCCCCCCCTTCGAGGAGGGATGG
>CAYPBC010000242.1:0-4249 GCA_964408845.1 uncultured Thermoanaerobaculia bacterium | reverse complement strand
GTGTTGAGCCCCAGCCGCCCGCCGTCGTAGCGGTCGCCGGTGACCTCTTCGCACCAGGCTTCGTTTTCGAGGTACCACTGAACCGTGGCCCGCAGACCGGAGTCGAAGTTGAAGCGTGGCGACCAGCCGAGCTCGGTGCTGATGCGGTCGGCGTCGATGGCGTACCGCAGATCGTGACCCGGGCGATCGGTGACGAACTCGATCAGATCCCTCCGGCTGCCACCCCCGGGATGGGGTCTCAGCTCGTCGACCAGGTCGCAGATGGCATGCACGACCTCGAGATTGCTGCGCTCGTTGCGGCCGCCCACATTGTAGGTGCGCCCCGGCTCGCCTGATCGAATCACCAGGTCGAGGGCGCTGCAGTGATCCTCCACGTGCAGCCAGTCGCGGACGTTGGCGCCCTCGCCGTAGACCGGCAGCTCTTTGCCGGCTGTGGCGTTGGCGATTATCAGCGGAATCAGCTTCTCGGGATACTGGTAGGGACCATAGTTGTTGGAGCAGTTGGAGAGGGTGACCGGTAGTCCATAGGTGCGATGCCATGCCCGGGCCAGGTGGTCGGCGGCCGCCTTCGAGGCAGAGTAGGGGCTGGAAGGGTCGTAGGGCGTGGCCTCGGTGAAAAGGCCATCGGCGTCGAGCGAGCCGAAGACCTCGTCAGTGCTGACGTGGTGAAAGCGGACATCGCCTCGGTCCCGCCAGGCCGATCGAGCGGTCTCCAGGAGGATGGCGGTCCCGCCCACATTGGTGTCGATAAAGTCGATTGGGCCGTCGATCGACCGGTCGACGTGGCTCTCGGCCGCGAGGTGGACCACCGTGTCTACCTCGTGTTCGGTGAAGATCCGGCGCATGGTGTCAGCATCACGGATGTTGGCATGGATGAAGGTGTAGCGCGATCCGTAGTCGTCGGCCACCCCTTCGAGATTGGCGAGATGGCCGGCGTAGGTCAGGGCGTCGACGTTGACCAGACGCAGGTCGGGGTCGGCGGCGAGAGCCCAACGGACAAAGTTGCTGCCGATAAAGCCTGCGCCCCCGGTCACCAGCATCGAGCGCGGATGGTGCGTCGCTTCAGTCATTTCGAAAGGCCGGCAGGTCGTCCTCCGGCGTCTCCTCCAGCGTCGTCCACCCGCGGTCGCGGTCAGAGAGGCTGGGTTCGATGCCGTCGATGGGCCACTCGATACCGATCGTGGAGTCGTCCCACGGCAGGCCACGCTCGTTTTTCATGCTGTAGAAGTCCGAGCACTTGTACTGGAACTCGGCAACCTCGCTGAGGACCAGGAATCCATGTGCGAATCCCTCGGGAGCGAAGAGCTGGAGACGGTTTTCCTCGCTCAGCTCGATCCCGAACCAGCGCCCGAACGACGGGCTGCCGCGGCGAATGTCGACCACGACGTCGAAGACACGGCCGCGGGTGGTGCGCACCAGCTTGGCCTGGGCGTGGCCGAGCTGGTAGTGGAGGCCGCGCAGCACGCCGAGCGACGAGCGCGAGTGGTTGTCCTGGACGAAATCATAGTCGATTCCGAGCGCCGCAAATCGCCGTCGGTTATAGGACTCCATGAAGAAACCCCGGGAGTCTTCGTAGACCTCGGGCGAGAGAACCTTGACCCCCGGCAGGGGCTCGTCAACCAGCCGCACCGTCGGCCTCCGCGTGTTCGAGCACCTCCCGCAGATAGTCGCCGTAGCTTGACGCACCGGCACCCTCGACCTCGCGCCGGAACCCTTCGGTCGAGATCCAACCCTGGTTCCACGCGATCTCCTGCAGACAGCCGACCTTGAGCCCCTGCCGTTCCTCGATGGCTTCGATGAAGTTGGACGCCTCGCTGAGGCTTCGGTGGGTGCCGGCGTCGAGCCACGCAAATCCGCGGTCGAGCATGGTCACTGTCAACCGCCCCTGCTCGAGATAGCGCCGGTTGAGGTCGGTGATCTCGAGCTCGCCGCGGGGGCTGGGCGCCAGCTCCGCCGCCAGATCACACACATCGGGCCCGTAGAAATAGAGGCCGGGCACCGCGAAGGAGCTCTTGGGCCGTTGCGGCTTTTCCTCGATGGAGAGCGCGCGGCCATTGCCGTCGAACTCCACAACGCCGTAGCGCTCGGGGTCCCGGACCCGATAACCGAAGATGTGAGCACCCTCGGTCTGCCGAGCGCACTTCCGTAACATCTTGGTGAGCCCGTGACCGTGGAGAATATTGTCGCCCAGGACTAGGCAGGATGGGGAACCGTCCAGGAAGTTGCGGCCGAGGAGAAACGCCTGTGCCAGACCCTCCGGCGCCGGTTGGACGCAGTACTCGAATCGCATTCCGAGGCGCTCGCCGTCACCAAAGAGCTCGCGGTAGGCTGGGAGGTCGCGCGGGGTGGAGATGATCAACACCTCGCGGATTTCGGCCAGCATGAGCAGGCTCAGAGGGTAGTAGACCATCGGCTTGTCGTAGACCGGCAAGAGTTGCTTGCTGACGACGCGAGTCACCGGGTGGAGGCGGGTGCCCGAACCACCGGCGAGGATGATGCCCTTCATGCGATTTGCTCCATCGGAGCAAAGATAACACACGGGAGAATTCGGAATTCGGAATTTGGAATTCGGAACATACGTATCCGATTGATTCAGGTTGGCCGAACAACCGAACGGTTTTTTGCCAAGTGGTGGCGAGCCCTAAAGGACCCGCCACCAAGATGTTTCGGAATCAGGAGAGGCGAAACTGAGCCAACCGGAGACGCACGATTCCGAATTCAACTTCTGGCCTCCCTTGACAACATTATCTTGCTGATATACTGTATTATAACAGTGATACACTAAGGATTCACCGATGCATCAATTTCTCGAAATCGACCCCGCTGCTGCCGCACCGATCTGGCGCCAGATCGAGGACGGGATGCGCCGGCTCGTGGCCTCTGGGAATTTGGCGTCCGGGGCCGTTGTGCCGTCCGTCCGCGAGCTGGCCAAGGCCCTCCGGGTCAACCCGGCAACGGTGTCCAAGGCCTATAGGCGGTTGACTGACGCCGGGCTGCTGACGGTGCGCCGTGGCGAGGGCACCTTTGTGGCCGAGCTGCCGTCGACCGTCCTCACCGAGCTGCGACAACGGTTGTTGGCGGAGGGCGCGGCGGTCTATATCGGCGTCGCGGCCAGCGTTGGTGCGGACCGGGACGAGGCCGTTCGAGCGGTCGATGAGAGCTGGCAGACCGGGGTCGAGGGCGGTGAAGGAGCGCACGATGAATGATCGAGCTGTAGTGGAGCTGGACGGGCTGACGGTTCGTTACGGGCGTCTGATCGCGGTCGATGATGTGTCGCTAGTGGTCCCGAAAGGCTTGGTGTACGCGCTGCTCGGGCGCAACGGTTCGGGTAAATCCTCGACGGTGCGCTGCCTGCTCGGCCAACGACGTGCGAGTGCTGGGGAAGTGCGGATCGTCGGACTCGACGCGTGGCGTGATCGCCGTCGGGCCATGGTGCGGACCGGCGTGGTCCCTGAAAACCCGGATGTGCCGCCGACGACGACTGCGGAGAGGGTCGAACGGTTCATGGCGTGGGTGACTCCGCGCTGGAACCGAGAGGAGTTCTTCGCCCGCCTCGAGGGATTCGGTGTCCCCCGGCGCCAGCGTTTCGACCGGCTATCCAAGGGCCAGCAGCGCCAGCTTGCGCTCGCTCTGGCCCTGTCGAGTTCGCCCGAGCTCTTGGTCCTCGACGACCCGACTCTCGGGCTCGATGCGGTCGCGCGGCGAGACCTCTATGAGGAGCTGATCGGTGATCTCGCCGATCGCGGCACCACCATCTTCCTGACCACGCACGATCTCGTGGGGGTCGAGGGCATCGCCGATCGAGTCGGCGTGCTCCAGGACGGCTCACTCCTGGTGGACGAACCCGTGGAAGCCCTCAAAGCCCGCTTCTGCCGGTTGGTCTGGACGGAGACCCCGGAGGTGCCGGCAGAGCGGATCGAGGCCGCTCTGCGCCACCTCGACGTCATCGTCTCAGGCGCGGCCGGCGGCGCAACCGGCGCGGTCGTCGGCGGTTTCTCGGAAATCGGCTTTGGACGCTTTCGAGACGAGGTTCCGGTCGAGGTGACGCGGGTCGAGCCGCTGTCGCTGGAGGAAATTTTCATTGCCCTGTGCGGGAACAACGGGGGAGGTGCGTGATGGGCGGCACAGTGGCGATCTTCCGACGCGAGGTGACGGCCCGCCGCGATCTCCTGCTGGTGGCATTGGCCGCGGCCACGATCGCCTGGCTGATGCCGCTGCTGCCGGGGCTCCAGAACCACGATCCGGCGGA
>CAYPBC010000241.1:0-4267 GCA_964408845.1 uncultured Thermoanaerobaculia bacterium | reverse complement strand
GCCTTGACCTCGGCTCGCGAGCCCCATCGGCGGACGGCACTGGGGACTCCGGCCGAACCTCTTGATCGAAAACACCGCTGGGCGCGGCACCTCGCCGCCCTCGCGATGAAACCCGGTGAGAGATGAAGGCTAGCAAGCTTGAAATATTATGGAAACCCGCTCATATTCCATACGTCTGGAGGTGCGATGTCCGTAGACTATTATCAGATCCTCGGAGTCGGCCGGTCTGCCACTGCGGCCGAGATCAAGAAGGCCTATCGCAAGTTGGCACGGAAGTACCATCCCGACGTCAATCCGAACAATCCCGAGGCCGAGGAGAAGTTCAAAGAGATCCAGGGAGCGTACGCCGTGCTCTCCGACGACCAGAAGCGTCAACAGTACGACACCTTCGGGCGGGTGGATGACGTCCCCGATGTGGGTTTTGGTGGGTTCCGAAGGACCAGTTCGACGTGGCGTGACGCCGGTGGGTTTCGCGTCAATGTTGGTGACTTCGACACCGAGACCGGCGGGGTTCAGGATCTAGGAGATATCTTCGGCCAGCTCTTCGGGCACCGTCGAGGTGCAAAACCCCGGCGACGCCCCCAGCGGGGCGCCGATCAGGAGACCGAGGTCGAAATCAGCTTCGACGATGCCGTGCAAGGAACCAGCATCACGATTCCGGTTCAGCGCCAGGTCCAATGCGCCACCTGCAAGGGCAGCGGCCAAATGGACGGCAGCGTGTGTCCGAGTTGCCATGGTTCCGGCGTCCTGATTGCGACCGAGAGACTGCGGGTCAAGGTCCCGGAGGGCGTAGCTGACTCTCAGCGGGTGAGGGTTGCCGGCAAGGGAGCAGAGGGTCGAGGCGGCGGTTCGGCGGGAGATCTCATGGTGCGTGTCAGCGTCCGACCGCACCCATTTTTCAAACGCGAAGGTGACACTATTCACACGATCATCCCGGTGACCTTTTCGGAAGCCTACCGAGGCGGCGAAATCGAGATCGGCACGGTGCACGGAGCGGTTCGAGCCAAGGTTCCGGCAGGCACACCATCGGGCCGCACCTTCCGTTTGCGGGGTAAGGGGGTGCGAAACACCAAGACCAGGGCCTATGGCGACCATATGTACACGGTGCAAATCGTGGTCCCGAAGGTGATGTCGCCGGCCGGGGAAGAGGCTGCCCGCGCCGTCGCAGAGCTGTATCAGGAGAACCCCCGCGACGGCCTGCCCACCAGCCTTTGAATTCTCAGTTTTGAATTCTCAATTCTCAATTTCCATCCCTCCTCCATCTTTTCGGGGGGGGGGCTGGTAATTCAGAATTGAGAACTGAGAATTGTCTACGCAGTAGCCGCCCAGACGCCGAGCTTTCGCATCTTCTCCACCCGCCTCATGAACAGGAGACGCTTCATTCCTCGGAGATGGTGAATGACCAATACTCCGTTGAGGTGGTCGATCTCGTGACATATTGCCTGTGCGAGTAAGCCTTCAGCATCGAATTCGCTCCATCGGCCGCTCTCGTCCTGAGCCCGGACGCACAGGATGGCCGGCCGCCGAATGGTGGTGAAAAGACCCGGGAACGACAGGCAGCCCTCCTCGAGGCTGACGTCTCCCCGGCTGGAGATGATTTCTGGGTTGGCGAGGACCATCCGCGTTTCGGGGTCGTTGCCGACTGAGGTGTCAATCGTTGCGATTCGGAGATTGATACCCACTTGAGGCGCCGCGAGCCCGAGACCTGGGGCCTTCCAGCCGGTTTCAAATAGATCATCAACCAGTGATCGCAGCTCCTCCCCAAAAACCTCCACCGGTTGGTTGGCCGCCTCCAGGCGGGGGTCGCCAAAAACGAGAATCGGTAGGACAGCCATTGTCAGGATCCTAAGAGAAGGGGGTAGTGTCGGATCCCAGCGTCTGCGAACCCGTGTTGTGTCGCGACGGCGACGTAGTGCGAAGGCGACGAATGACCGCCTCCACGGTGTCCTGTGCCCGCCGCTCATAGAAATTCTCGAGGACCTTCTTGATCTCGGAGTGCTTCTCCGCGATCCGATCGACGCTCGCGCGATCGATTTCGATGGCGGTGACCTGGGTGCGCGCGGTGATGGTGGCGGTTCGGGGTTTGCCGGAGAGCAGTGAAACCTCACCGAAGAAATCACCTGGTCCCAGCTCTGCGAGCTGGAGATTACCGCCGTCATCGGTGCGCGTGAATACCCTGACGCTGCCACCGACGATCAGGAACAGGCTCGATCCGGGTTCCCCCTCGGTGACGATGATGTCGCCCTCGTCGTAGGAGCGAAGCTCGGTTGATGCCACGATCTCCACCAGAGCCTCCCGCTCAAAGGACGAAAAGAGGGTGGAGGATTGAAGCTCCTTGAGCTCCTGGTCGACGGAGACCTCTTTCTGTCCGATTGCACCTCCATGTCCGCGCCGCCGCCGGTCGGCTATCTTCGTCAGCTGGTCGTCCTCAATCAAGCGCGCCAGATCTGAATGCACGTCCTGCTCCGGGTCGAGGCGCAGGATCTTCTTGTAAATCGCAATCGCGCGGGCATAAAATCCATCGCGTGCCTGAGCTTCGGCGATAGTGCGATACATCGAAATCGCCTTGTCCCGCTTGCCCTGGAGATCGAAAATTTCCGCCTGCCGCAGGCGCAGGTTGAGCTGGTTCGGATGTTTCGCGAGCTCCCTCCTGATGGTGTTGAGGGCCTTGTCGTAGTCCTTCTTCGCCAGATAGCGATCCAGGTTGTCGATTCGTGAACGAGACGAGCCAATCTTCATGGCGTTTCCTCCATCCGTTTCCGGGTTGCACGCCAGGCCTCGGCGACCCGATTCCGCACTTCAGCCGGGTCAGCGGAGACCAGGGTGTAGTTTTCTACGACCCGACGCCCAGCAATCACAACGTGGCGGACCATCTGCGGCCCGCAGCCGAAGACGATCCTCGATGCCGGGTCTCCCCCTGGCAAACCCGACCACTCTTCCAGATCAACCACCGCGACGTCTGCTGCCTTCCCCACCTCGAGGGTTCCGATCTCCCGCTCCAGGTGAAGCGCCGCCGCCCCGTCGCAGGTGGCCATCCTCAGGACCTTCCACGGGTCCGGAACGCCAGGACCCCAGCGGAGACTGTGGATGGTCGCGGCGAGTCTCATCTCGTAAAAGATCGACAGCGTGTTGTTGCACGGCGGACCGTCGGCGCCGAGGACAACCGGAACGCCCGCTTCGATCAACCCGGGTACATCTGCGATCCCCGAACCGAGCTTGAGATTGGTGCCCGGGCAGTGGCAGATCGTGGTCCTCGTGTCGGCGAGGCGCTGAATTTCGGCGTCGTCGAGGTAGATGCCGTGGGCAAGCACCACGTCGCCGCCGATGAGTCCATGGTCGTCGAGGTAGTCGATATTGCTTCGGCCGCTGAGGAGGCGAACCGCCGCCACCTCGTCCTGGTTCTCGGCGGCGTGAGTCTGCAGCAGCCACCCATGTCGGCGCGCGAGCTCGGCGCAGCCGCGCAGCAGCGCCCCGGAACAGGAGAGGGCGAAGCGGGGGGCGATCGCGTACCGCAGCCGCCCGTCGGCGGCGCCGTTCCAGCGCATGCCAAGCTCTTCCGCTTGGGCGAGGGAGAGGTCGGCATCCTCCAGGAGCGAGGGTGGCGCGTCCTCGCCGATATCCATGTGAGTCATGCCGGAGACAAACCGAATGCCGAGCCGCTCCGCGGCGGCAAAGACCCGTCCGTGATCGTGCGTGGTCCCGAAGTCGAGGGCGGTTGTTGTCCCACCGCACAGAAGCTCCGCAATTCCCAGCTCGGCGGCCGCCTCGACCCCGTCGCCGTCGAGCGCCGCCTCGTATGGCAGGGTGCGGAGGCGCAGCCAGTCGAGCAGCTCGAGGCCGTCGGCCTGGTGGCGGAGCAGAGACTGGACGACGTGGACATGGGACTGGACAAAACCCGGCAGCACAGCGGCGCCCTCGGCATCCAGGATGTGAGCAGGCTCGATCTCGCTATCCACACTCTTGCCGATGGCGAAGATCCGGCCGTCTCGAACGACCACATCGCCACGAAACCACTCGCGATTGTGCACCATCGGCATCACGAGGCCGTTTCTGATCAGGAGGTCACCGGGAATTGTCATGCTGCCCGATGCTCGCACCCGATTGGCGAGGTGTCAAACTGCAGGCGGGGTTCCTTTTTCACCGCTGTGAACCCGGAACTCCTTCAGACTCTTGAGGATGATGCTAACGGCCTCGTCGACCGTATCGACCAGCGTTGGCAAACGGAGGTCGTCGGCGTCCACGAAACCCTGTTCCATCGCCTGTTCCT
>CAYPBC010000240.1:0-4286 GCA_964408845.1 uncultured Thermoanaerobaculia bacterium | reverse complement strand
AGGAGGAGGCCATGAGCCACGCGCTGGCGACGGTGCTTCACCGCGGCCGCAAGGCTGCGAGTAACGTCATGTCGGCGTGCCTGGCATCCTCTCGCGGTAGCGCTCCCCCGGGGCACAAGCACAGACGCGGGCACCCAAACGGGCAGAGCCGGGCACGGAGACGGAAACGGAGACGGCGACGGGGATTGCAGCTGGTATCGGGGAGCGTTCATGCGTAGAATACGCCGGGTCCGTCGTCGAGACGGTCCGCGAGGAGAATCAATGGCCGAGCATACCTACCAACCCGCCATCATCGAGCCCAAGTGGCAGGCGGTGTGGGCCGAGCGCCGCACCTTCCGCACCCCATCCGACCCCGAGGAGCTGCGCTCCAAGCCCAAGTACTACGTCCTCGACATGTTCCCCTACCCCTCCGGCGCCGGCCTCCATGTCGGTCACCCCGAGGGCTACACCGCGACCGACGTGATGGCGCGCATGAAGCGCGCCCAGGGCTTCAACGTTCTCCACCCCATGGGCTGGGACTCCTTCGGGCTGCCCGCCGAACGGGCCGCGGTCCGCGAAGGGCTGCACCCGGCCGCCATCACCAGGCGCAACGTCGACACCTTCCGCAGCCAGATCCAACGCCTCGGCTTCTCCTACGACTGGGAGCGCGAGGTCAGTACCTCCGGCCCCGACTACTACCGTTGGACCCAGTGGATCTTCCTCAAGCTCTACGAGAAGGGCCTCGCATACATGGCGGATGTGCCGGTCAACTGGTGCCCGGCGTTGGGCACGGTGCTGGCCAACGAGGAGGTCAAGGACGGCGCCTACGTCGAAACCGGCGACCCGGTCGAGCGGCGGCTGATGCGTCAGTGGATGCTCAAGATCACCGACTACGCCGAGCGCTTGCTCGAGGATCTCGACGATGTCGACTGGCCGGAGAGCGTCAAGGAGATGCAGCGCAACTGGATCGGCAAGAGCCAAGGCGCCGATGTCCATTTCCACATCGCCGACAGCGATCGCACCTTCACCGTCTTCACCACGCGCCCCGACACCCTCTTCGGCGCCACCTACTGCGTCCTCGCCCCCGAGCTCCCCTTGGTGGCCGAGATCACGACCGACGAGCAGCGTGCCGCGGTCGACGCCTATGTCGCCGATGCCGCCCAGAAGTCCGATCTCGACCGTACTGATCTCGCCAAGTCCAAGACCGGTGTCTTCACCGGCGCCTTCGCGATCAACCCGGTCAACGGCGAGAAGATCCCGATCTGGGTCGCCGACTATGTCCTCATGGGCTACGGCACCGGCGCCATCATGGCGGTCCCGGGACAGGACCAGCGCGACTGGGACTTTGCCAAGGTCTTCGACCTGCCGATCATCCGCACCGTCCAGCCGCCCCCCGGCTTCGACGGTGAGGCCTACCTCGGCGACGGGCCCGCCATCAACAGCGAATTCCTCGACGGGCTCGAGGTCGACGACGCCATCGCCGCCATCACCGCTTGGCTCGCCGAACGCGGTCTCGGCACGCCGAAGATTCAGTACAAGCTCCGCGACTGGCTGTTCTCGCGCCAGCGTTACTGGGGCGAGCCCTTCCCGGTCGTTCACACCGACGACGGCGAGGTCGTGCCCCTGCCCGAGGACTTGCTGCCGGTCGAGCTGCCGGTGATCGACGAGTACAGACCGACCGACGATGGCCGCCCGCCACTGGCGCGCGCCGGCGACGAGTGGTTGCGGGTCGAGCTGCCGGACGGACGCTTGGCCACTCGCGAGACCAACACCATGCCGCAGTGGGCCGGATCCTGCTGGTACTACCTGCGTTATCTCGACCCCGACAACGATCGCGAGGCATGGTCCGCCGGGGCCGAGGACTACTGGATGCCGGTGGATCTCTATGTGGGCGGGGTCGAGCACGCGGTGCTCCACCTGCTCTACGCGCGCTTCTGGCACAAGGTCCTCTACGACTGCGGTCTCGTCCACACCACCGAGCCCTTCACCAAGCTCTTCAACCAGGGCATGATCCTCGCCAACTCCTACAGCGACGCGGGCGGCAAGTATTTCCACCCGGGAGAGGTCGAGGAGCGCGACGGGCGGTTCTTCGTCAAGGGCGGCGACACCGAGGTCGATGCCCAGGTCGAGAAGATGTCGAAGTCCAAGCTCAACGTGGTCAACCCGGACGAGGTCATCGAGGCTTACGGCGCCGACGCCATGCGCCTGTATGAGCTCTTCATGGGCCCGCTCGAGGTCCAGAAGCCGTGGCAGATGAAGGACGTCGAGGGCGTCAACCGCTTTCTGCAGCGGGTGTGGCGGCTGGTGGTGGACGAAGAGTCGGGCAAGCTCAACCCGAAGCTCGCAGACGCATCGGCCGCGTCAGAGCCCGATCTCGAACGCAGCCTCCACAAGACCATCAAGAAGGTGACCTCGGACACCGAGGGCCTGCAGATGAACACCGCCATCGCGCAGATGATGATCTTCGTCAACGACGCCACGAGCACAAAGACCCTGCCACGCGAGATCGTCGGCGCCTTCCTCCGCCTGCTCTCGCCCTACGCCCCCCACATCGCGGAGGAGCTGTGGCAGCGCATCGGCGAGGACGAGCTCATCGCCCACGCCGAGTGGCCGGGCTGGGATGCCGAGCTGGTGAAAGACGAGTTCATCACCGTCGTCGTCCAGGTCAACGGCAAGAAGCGCGGCGAGCTCTCCGTCGCCCGCGACACCGACAAGGACAAGCTCGAGCGCCTCGCCCTGGCGTCGGAGAATGCGCAGAAGTTCATGGACGGCAAGGAACCAAAGAAGGTCATCGTGGTTCCCGGACGGCTGGTGAATATCGTCGTCTGAATTCGGACGATCGGAAGATCATCGTTGGCCCGCATATCTCATCGGTGCCAGACTCAGAGGCACCGATTCGGATAGATCTCTTCGCAGATCCTGAAGAGGCGATCGAGTTGCTCGAGATTCTCCGCAAGGCGAGAAACCGCGACGGTCTGGCTGTTTTCGCACCTATGGCGCATGTACTTGAGAGCACGTTACGGTGCGCCTTCGGCGCTTGTGTCTCACCGCCATCAGCACGTGGCCGATGGGCTCGCCTGGGGGCGAGCCTTCGGCCACCCTGCGCTGCTGTCGGCGGGGAGACCACCCCGAGGCCAGAACACCCATCTGGGTGCGGTGATTCGCCGGCCGCAGCGCAACACCCTGGTGAGATATGCGGGAAAAGGCGCCTTTTCAGGCGCCCTTATGCAGGAACTATTACGCCGCTCGTGTGGTACGGGCGCTCTTCGAATGGCGGCGGCGTGAACGGCCGGGCCGTGAGGGAGCATCGCTGTTGCGGGGCTTCGCGGGGCCTCGGTTGGATTGGCGCTGGGCGCGTGGCCCGGTCTTTGCACGGGCGCGGGCACGATCCTCAGCTTTGCGGGCGCGGATGGCGGCAATCCGCTCATTGATCGGGACCTCGAAGCGTCCATCGGGCTGCGCCTTGTAGTCGAATCCTTCGATATGCCGCCGGTCCAGCTTGCGGCCCACAGCGCGCTCGATGGCTGCGACCAGCGGCCTTTCGGCGGGCGAGGCAAAGGTGAGGGCATCGCCGACCATGCCCGCGCGAGCGGTGCGGCCGACGCGGTGGATGTAGTCCTCGGGCTGCGCCGGGGTATCAAAGTTGATGACGTGCGGCAGGGCCTCGACGTCGATGCCGCGGGCAGCGATGTCGGTGGCGACGAGGACCCGGATGCGACCGTGTTTGAAGGCCGCCAGCGCGGCCTCGCGCTGCGGCTGGCTGCGGTTGCCGTGGATCCGGTCACAGTTGATGCCGGCCCGGGTCAGCTTTTCGGCGAGGCGGTTGGCGCGGTGCTTGGTGCGGGTGAATACCAGCGCGGTCTCGACCTCTCCACTCTTCAGCATCTCCCGCAGAAGGTTTGCCTTCAGCTGTTCGGGCACCGGAAGGATGGCGTGGTTGATACCGGTCGCGGGTTGCGAGCGGCGCTCGACGTCGATCCGCACCGGGTCCTTCAGGAAGTCGCGGCTCAGCTGAACGATGGGTCGCGGCAGCGTGGCCGAGAACAGCATGGTCTGGCGTGTGCGAGGCAACTGGGCGAGGATCCGGCGCACGTCGGGCAGGAACCCCATGTCAAGCATGCGGTCCCCCTCGTCGAGGACCAGGAAGTCGATGTGCTCGAGGCGCGCCCAGGGGTGCTTCATGAGATCGAGCAGGCGGCCCGGGGTGGCGACCACGATGTCGACGCCCGCGCGCAGCGCCTTCTCCTGCTTGCCTGGCTTGACGCCGCCAAAAACGGTAGCGGCCTTGACCGGGGTGTGGCGCGCGA
>CAYPBC010000239.1:0-4314 GCA_964408845.1 uncultured Thermoanaerobaculia bacterium | reverse complement strand
AGCATCGAGCATCGAGTCGGTGGACGCCGGCACCTGTAGAATGGCATCCCATGTCTTCAAGCTTCGATCGACTCGTCGGCATCATGGATCGTCTGCGCGATCCGGGGGGATGTCCCTGGGATCGCGAGCAGACGCTCAACACCCTCGCCCCGTACTTTCTCGAGGAGGCCTACGAGGTGGTGGACGCCATCGCCGCCGGCGACCCGGACAAGCTCTGTGAGGAGCTCGGCGACCTCCTATTGCAGATCGTCTTCGTGGCGCGAATCGCACGTGAGGAGGGGAACTTCGAGGTCGATGCCGTGTGCGAGATGATTTCCGACAAGATGGTCCGCCGCCACCCCCATGTCTTTGGCGATCACAAGGTCGAGGATTCGGGCGAGGTGATGCGGAACTGGGAGGACATCAAGAAAATCGAGCGTGGCGAGGACCCCAGTTCCTCGGTGCTCGACGGCGTTCCCGGGTCGTTGCCGGCTCTCCTCAAGGCCTTTCGAATGACCGAAAAGGCGGCGGCCGTGGGATTCGACTGGCGCAAGCCGGTGGACGTGATGGCCAAGATGCGCGAGGAGATGGCTGAGCTCGAGGCCGAGTTGGCGGCCGGAGACGGTGCGGCCACCGACCGCGTACGTGCCGAGATGGGCGACATTCTCTTTGTGATGGCGAATCTGGCCCGCCATCTCGGCGTCGAGCCCGAGACTGCACTTCAGCGGACCAATACGACCTTTCTGCGGCGATTTCAGGCCATGGAGGAGCGTTCGCGGGAGATGGACCGCAACTTCAGGGCGATGGACCTTGCCGAACAGGATGCTCTGTGGGAAGAGGTCAAACAAGACGAGCTGCCCATCGGGGTGGTTGATCCGCAAGAGGAGTCGTGATGAGCGATTTTTATCAGCAACATCTCTTTACGACCCTGCACCGGCTCGAGCGGCTGCCGCTCGAAGATCTGGAGGGGGGGCTGGAACGGGCGGCGGCGCACCGGCGGATGGCCTTGCTGCTGCCGAGTCTGGCAAGCGAAATGGACGGTCCTGCGCTGCCCCATATCATCGAGGAGCTCAAGCACGTCAACTATCTTCACCGCATCGTGATCGCCCTCGACGGGGCCGACGAGAGCGACTATCGACGGGCGCTGGAGTTTTTCTCGGGGTTGCCCCAGGAGACCACCGTTGTGTGGGTGGACGGCCCCAGGGCGAAAGACATCTTCCGTCGCTTCTCGGACGCAGGCCTGGTCGAGCGTGAACAGGGCAAGGGCCAAGCGGTGTGGTTCGCCCTCGGCCATTTGCTCGGTGTTGGCGATTGCCATTGCGTCGCCCTCCACGACTGCGACGTCGTGACCTACGACCGCTACCTGCTCGGCCGCTTGTGCTTTCCGGTGCTGCGGCCGGACATCGACTTCAAGTTCGCCAAGGCCTACTACGCGCGCATCTCGGATCGTCTCAACGGCCGAGTTTGCCGGCTCTTCGTCTTCCCGGTCCTCACCGCGCTGCGCACCTTCTACCCTGATCAGCCCTTCCTCTCCTACCTCGCGGCCTTCCGCTATCCGCTGGCCGGCGAGATGGCCATGGACCTCGATCTCGCGCGGCACATCCGCGTGCCGTCGGACTGGGGCCTGGAGGTCGGTCTGCTGGCCGAGGTCTACCACAATTTGTCGCTCAAGCAGATTTGCCAGGTGGACGTCGCGGGTCGCTACGACCACAAACACCAGGAGCTGTCGATAACAGACCCGGACCGGGGTCTGATGCGGATGGTCAAGGACATCATGGGCACCATCCTCCGCACCCTCGCCTCGCAGGGGACCGAGATCTCCCACGGGGTCATCATGTCGCTCGAGAGCGCCTACCAGCGGATTGCCCAGGATTACGTGGAGCGGTATGCATTCGACGCCGCCATCAACGGTTTCCCCTTCGATCGCCACGCCGAGGAGCGGGCGGTCGAGGCATTTGCCAAGGCCCTCGTCACCTCCGGCGAGTACTACCTCGAGAACCGCCTCTACACGCCCCTCCTACCCAACTGGAACCGGATGGTGGCCGCCCTGCCCGAGGTGATGGACGAGCTCGAGGTCCTGCCGTACAAGGACCATAAGGCTGTTCTTGGATGACGTTGAAACGTTGAACGTTAGAACGCTTGAACGTTCCGCCTATCCACCCGCCTTGCCGACACCAACGTTCAACGTTTTACGATTTACGTTCTAACGTTTCTGCCTTTTCTGGAGAGCGAGAGCAAAGCCCAGGCTGCGGCGCCGAAGACGGCGGCGAAGATGAGGCCCCATAGGTGGGCGGCGAGACCGGTGGCGGCGGCTATCTCGAGCGGGATCCCCAGGGCGGTAAAACCGGTGGTCCAGCCCGCCTCGAGGGTGCCGAGGTTGCCGATGAGATTGAACGGCAGCAGGTTGGCAACCGCCGCCGCGGTGGAGCCGGCCACCACGGTGGCCGGCAGCCATCGGTGCCCCATGGCGGTGAGAAGAACCCACACAACGCCCCACTGAAGACCCCACATGACCACCGAGACCGCTGCCGCAGCCAGCAGCCGCGCCGGCCTCTCGCGGAGCTTCTCCAGCTCCCGTCGCACCCGTCGTACCCGCCGCGCCCAGCGGCGACCGGCAACGCCTCGAGGCGCGAGCAGACGCAGGGTGATCCGGTCTGCTACGGCGAGGGTGACGGGTAGGAGCACGATCGGGGCCAGCAGCAGCGCCGAGATCGCGAGGGCTACGGGCTCGGTCAGACCGCGCACCGCGAGCACCGCCGCGCCGCCCCACAGGCCGAGGGTTGCGAGATCGAGGGTGCGCGCCGCCAGGAGGGTGCCGACGGCGGAGGAAAAATCTTGTTTGGCGGTTCGCTTCAGGAGCCACGGGAGGGCGAGCTCGCCGGTGCGCGCGGGGGCGAAGAGGGCGGCGCCCTGAGCCGCGGCGGCGACCAGGGTTGCGCGCGGCCAACCGAGGCAGCCGTCCTCGAGGAGCAATCGCAGACGCAGACCCCGCGCGGCGAGAAAAGCCGCCGAGGTCACGACGGCAACGGCCAGCAGCAGAAAGTCGGTCTCCCGTAGCAGCTGCCAGACCTGGGCGGGTCGGGCGACCGTGAGAACGGCCACCAGCAGCACGAGGGCGACGACCGCACCGACGAGCCGACCGATGAGGCGGCGGGGTTCCCGGTAGCTCGTGTTTCCCATGAGCCTTAGCGTGGGCTCTCGAGGTCCCGTCGGCGTTGTCGCTCCACCGTCTCCTCCAAAAGGCGCCGGTTGACCGCGATGAGATCGGCGAGGATTCCGGCCAGCCACACCAGGGCGCCGATGACGATCAGGATGACCGCCAGGATCAGCGATTGCACGTGGCCGGCGGGCGAATCGCCGGTGACGTAGAACCACCCGAATCGAAGCAGCAACAAGGCGCCGAAGGCGACCGGAACCGCGCCCAGCATGAGGAAGATCCGCAGCGGGTTATAGAGCGTCACGATTCGAGCCATGCTCGCCAGCGAACGCAGGACATATCCGAGATCGGAGCGGAACAACCGAGACGGACGCGGGGCTACCGGGTTGACACGCACCGGCACCGAGACCACCTTGAGCCCGGCCTCGCCGGCCTGGAGGATGGTCTCCAGTGTGTAAGTGAAACGCGTGAAAACGTGAAGGTCGAGGGCCGCCGCCCTCGAGATGGCGCGGAAACCCGAGGTGGCGTCCTGCACCGAGGTTCCCGACAGACGCCGCACCACCCGCGAGCCCAGCTTTTGCAGCAACCGCTTGGTGGGGGAGAAGTGGCGCAGCCCGGAGATTTGACGATCACCGATGACCATCTGCGCCCGGCCGTCGAAGATCGGTTGCACGAGGGCCGGGATGTCACGTGCGTCGTACTGGTTGTCGGCGTCGGTGTTGACGATCACGTCGGCGCCGCATTCCAGACAGTGGCGGATGCCCGTGGCGAAGGCCACTGCGAGACCACGGTGAACCGGAAGCCGCACGACCTCGGCGCCGGCCGCGCGAGCGACCTCCGCGGTGTGGTCATCCGAGCCGTCATCCACCACGAGAACCTCGACAACGTCAAAACCGTCCATCTCGCGCGGCAGCGCGGCCAGAGCCTCTGGAAGGTTCTCCTCCTCGTTCCACGCGGGGATCTGGATGATGAGTTTCATGGTTACAGCGTCCGGTGCAACGCTACCACAACGTCTCCGTGCCCGCCCGCCGTCCGCGGTCTGCGACCGCGGCCACGCGTTCTCGGATGGTGTGCCCTCGGAACGCAAGCGTTCCTCGGTCTCACCATCCTCCAACGCCGCGCCCCTGCAGCGCGCCGGCGGGCTGATGCCGAGCATGGCCGCACCCCCCACCTTGTGT
>CAYPBC010000238.1:0-4321 GCA_964408845.1 uncultured Thermoanaerobaculia bacterium | reverse complement strand
CCAGGAACCATCCTGATGTGGCTGGCGTTTTTCGCCGGCATTGCGTCCGTCGTGACCTACTGGTTGTCGATCAAGGCACCCGAGCGGTGGCGCTCTCCGGCACGGCAGAGCTACGTACTGATGACTGCGGCGGTGGTGGTGGCGTCCGGCCTCCTGATGTACCTCCTGGTCGTGCACGACTACCGGCTGCACTACGTCTGGGCATATTCCGACAACCTCCTGCCTCTGCACTACCTGATCTCCACCTTTTGGGGTGGGCAGGAGGGCAGCTTCCTCCTGTGGATCTTTTGGGGGGCGCTGCTCGGTCTGCCGCTGATGCGCTTCGCCCGGGCCTACGAATCGCGGGTGATGGTGGTGTACAACCTGATCCTGCTGTCCCTGCTCCTGTTGCTGATCAGGCAGGATCCCTTCAGATTCCACGAGGGGCTCACCGCGGCCATGATCCCGATGGACGGGCAGGGGCTGAACCCGTTGCTTCAGAACCCATGGATGGTTATCCACCCACCGATCATGTTCATCGGCTACGCGGCGCTGGGCATCCCGTTTGCCTTTGCAATTGCCGCCCTGTGGATGCAGCGCTACGACGAATGGACCAAGGTCTCGATACCCTGGGTGCTGCTGGGATTGGGCACCCTCGGCACCGCAATCATGCTCGGCGGATACTGGGCATACGAAACCCTCGGGTGGGGAGGTTATTGGGGTTGGGACCCGGTGGAGAACGCCTCCCTTGTACCGTGGCTGGCGACCCTCGCGCTGACTCACGGGATGCTCCTGCAGCGGGGGCGCAGCAGGTTCCGCCGCCTCAATCTGGTACTCGCAGTCTCAGCCTTCCTGCTCGTGGTGTATGCCACCTTCCTCACCCGGTCGGGTGTGTTGGCGGATTTCTCGGTCCACTCCTTCGTCGATCTCGGCATCACCGGCATGTTGGTGTTCAACATGGGTTTCTTCATTCTCATGTCGGTGGGTCTGCTGATGTACAGGTGGCGGGAGATCCCGACCGAGGTTGGTGACGAGCCCTTCATGTCGCGCACGATCTTCTTGGTGATCGGCATTCTTCTCACCATCCTGATCGGGCTGGTTGTCCTCTTTGGGACGTCAGCGCCGCTGATCTCCCGATTGTGGGGCCAGCCGGCGCAGGTCGGACCCGATTTTTACAACCGGATGGGTTTCTGGCTCGCGGTGGTATTAGCCGTCTTTGTGGGTGGCACCCCGTTCCTGGGTTGGAACCGCGCCCGCAAGGGGTGGCGCCGGTATCTCGCGATCACGTTGGCCATTACCGCAGCTCTCACGGGCCTCGCCATCGCCTTCGGGTTGCACGGCGTACCGGCGATCATCTACGTTGCCGCCGCGCTCTTCTGTTTGATCGCCAACGGATGGGCGGCTTTTGAGTATGGAAAGAACGGCCGATGGCGGAGGGCGGGGGGGCCGGTTGCCCACGTCGGTCTCGGCATGCTCCTGCTTGCTTTCCTGACCACCGGTTGGTTCGACCGCGAGCACAAGGTACGGCTGGCGGAAGGCCAGCCGACCGAGGTGCTCGGCTACACTCTGACATTCCGCGGTGTGGAGAAACCGACTCCGCAGGCGCGGGACGCCATGGTGGTCGAGGTGACGTCGCCGCGCGGCCGTAACTTCGTTCTCAAACCACGCATGTGGGTCAATGAGAAATCAAACCAGCTGGTGGCCAACCCCGACATCAAGTCCTTCCTCACCAGCGATCTCTATGTGGCGCCGGTGGAGTTCGAACCCGGCAGCGAGGCGCCGGTCTCGGGGCGCCTGGTGCTGGCAAAGGATCAGCCGACGTCCTTCCGGGACTGGAGTCTGACCTTCCGCGGCTTCGATCTGGCAAATCAGAACGCGGTGCCCGGCGCGCTCACCGTCGGCGTTGTCGTGGAACTCGTACGGCCAGACCACGATCTGGTCGAGCTCGAGCCGTCGGTCGTGTCGACCGACGATGGTGTGCAGGCGGTGGCGGTGGACATCCCGGGCACCCCAGGCGCCAAGCTGCGTGCGACCGGCATGAGCGTCGACCAGGGCGTGGTCCGAGTCGAGCTTCTCGGGCTCGGCGGCGGCATCGGCCGCACGGTGGTTCTGAGCAAGGGCGAGACCGTGGCCTACAAAGGGCTCCAAATTACCTTCGACGATTTCGATCTCTCGGATTTCGACCCGGAGGCAGGCAAGATCAACTTCGGAGTGGTCTTTTCGGTCGAGCACGGGGGCAAGAGCATCGAGGCCGTGGCGATGTACCGCGGCGGCATGGGGAGTGAGCCGCAGGTGACCCCGGCAATGGTACCGGGGACCGGCGGAATCACCCTCAGCCCGGGCCGTATCGACGCCGAGGAGGGCAAGGTGCAGCTCCAGATCTACGATCCGGCGGTGGCTTCGGAAGGTACGACACCGGCGAGCCTGGTTCTCGACGTCTCGACCAAACCGCTGATCTCGCTGGTCTGGATCGGCACCCTCCTGGTGGTCATCGGCATCAGCATGGCGTTCACGCTGCGGCGGAAGGACATCGCCACCATCCCGGTAGAAGGCTAGCCGCCTTCGCCCGGGATGAGTTCTCAGTTTTGAGTTCTCAATTCTCAATTCCCGCCAACTCTTCCCAGGTTGCTGGGGCTGGGCGGGCGTAATTCAAAATTAAGAATTCAAAATTAAGAATTCCGCTTCGTCACCGTGGCATCTGTAAGATGACGCGGTGACGAAGCGAAGGGTTCTGTTCTGGATCGCCGTCCTCTATTTTGCGGAGGGGCTCCCCTTTGGCATCGCTTACGACGTGTGGCCGGTTTTCTTCCGGGTGCACGGCGTGTCGCTGCGGGAGATCGGGCTCATGAGCCTGCTGTCGCTGCCGTGGACCTGGAAGCTCCTGTGGGCGCCCCTGGTTGACCGCTACGGCAGCCGCCAGCAGTGGATCACGGCCTGTCTCTTCTTTTTAGGAGCGACGACGATCGCGCTCATTTCCCAGGATCCATCCCAGCCGTCGTTCATGATGTGGTCCCTGCTCCTCCTTTTCACGACGGCATCGGCTACCCAGGACATTGCCATCGATGCGTATGCGGTCGACGTCTCGACCCCAACGACCGTGGGTAGCATCAACGGGACGCGCGTTTCCGCCGCACGGGTCGCGATGCTTGTCGGTGGCGGCGGGTTTATTATTCTGGCGGATTTTGTCGGCTGGAATCTGCTGTGGGTCGCCCTTGCCGTGATGTTCTTCGCGCTCGCGGCAGCGGTGTGGCTGAGCCCGCGGGTGCCATTGGAGGCCTCCGAGCGGCAGCACACGCTGGCGCCGGTGCTGCGATGGATCTTCCGCTGGGAGATGGTCCCCGTGTTGGCTTTCGTGCTGCTGTATAAGGTGGGCGACTCGACCCTCGGTCGAATGGTCAAGCCGTTTTGGGTCGATCGCGGCTACTCGCTGACCGAGATCGGAACCATCTCGGTGACCCTCGGCGTCATTCTGACGATTATCGGCGCCCTCGCAGGGGGTTGGTTTGTCAACCGGTACGGGATCTTCCGGGCGTTACTGTGGTTGGGGCTGGCCCAGCTCGTCTCGAATCTCGGCTACGTCGCTGTCGCGGCGATCGACCTGCCACGGGAGAGTATTTACGCCGCCTCGATGATCGAGTCCTTCACCCAGGGTCTCGGCACCGCAGCCTTCCTGTCATTCCTGATGGATCTCTGCGACAAGGAGCACGCGGCGACCCAGTACGCATTTCTGTCGGCGATGTTCGCGCTGACGCGAGACGTCGCCGGCGCCTTTTCTGGGATCGGCGTCGAGGCCCTCGGCTACGCCGCCTACTTTGCACTGACGACCGCCCTGGCTCTGCCCGCCCTCGCCCTACTGCCGGCGATCAGACCGAGGATCAGGGAGGGCGATGAAGGCTCATCCAGCGACCTCGAATGAGTCGAGAAGCGCCTTCTCGCGGGCGCGCTCTGCGTCGCTCGGCTGCTCCCTCTCGAATTCGACCCCGAACTCGGACCCGAACGCCTCGATCAGAGCTGCTTCGACGACTGTCCGCGGAAGCTCCCGGTCGAGCTCGTCTCGAAGGGTCGTGACCTGACGGCGGAGGGAGGCGTCGTCGGCGAGCCCCATAGCGCCGGCCTGCAACCGCCCGTCCCAGTCGAGGAGGATCGCGCCATGCTGGAGAATGGCGCCGCCGTGTGCGCGCATGGCCGAACCGATGAGCTTGCGGCCCGCGACCACCACCTCGCCGTCCGCGGGCGCCTCGAAGCAGGGTATGGTGGTCTTTGGGCTGGGTAGCTGCAGATTGACCTCGCCTCCGGTGAGCTCGGCATCGACGCCGAGCGTCCGAACGGCCCGCACCAGTAC
>CAYPBC010000237.1:1270-4322 GCA_964408845.1 uncultured Thermoanaerobaculia bacterium | reverse complement strand
GCATGAAGGATCGATACCTCCTCGTCGCCGACGGCCTTGACGACCTCAACCCGGAATTCGACCTCGGGGTCTGCCTGAGCACCGAGCTTCTGAGCAGGGGAATCGTGGTCGACTATCTCGATCTCATGACAACCGACCCGCAGCAGGGCTCGGAGAGCTTTCTGGGAAACCTCCCGGTTCGCGAGATCCTGTCGTCGGATGCAGGCCGCGTTGCTTTCTGGGAGCTGGGAGCGGGGCGCACCGCCGATGTCGGCGAGTACCGGGTAATCCTGCAACGCAAGGATCCGCCGGTGGACGAGGGCTTCATCGCGCGCACCCGGCACTTCGAGGCGGCGCCCACCGAGATCGTCCAGATCAACCGGCCGCCGGCCACCTATGAGCTGTCCGAGCACACGGTGGCGCTGCGCTATCCGGAGTACGCGGCGCCGACCCAGGTGTGCGCGAGCGCCGACGAGGTGGTGGAGGCGGTGCGCGCGCTGCCCGGCGAGGTGGTGCTCAAACCCGAGAACACCTACTGCGGCATCGGCGTGACCTTTGTCGAGCCATCGGTGACGGACGATGCGCTTCGGGATTACTGGGAGCAGTGGCGGCCGCAGGTCATCGTGCAACCCTTCCTCGAGGCCATCGAAACCAGTGGCGATCTCCGTATTCTCACGATCAACGACAAGGTACTGGGGTCCGTCCTACGGGTGCCGACGGGTGGTTCGCGGCTTGCCAATCTTCACCAGGGGGCGGCCGCGGCGCGGCTCGACCCGACCCCACGCCAGCTCGAGGCCTGCCGGGTCGTTGCCGAGGACCTCAACCCGCTCGGGCTGTATCTGCTCGGGCTCGACTTCATCGGTGAGGATCTGACCGAGGTCAACTTCACTTCACCGACCACCATCGTCCAGATCAACCAGGTGAACGGGATTCGCGCTGACATCGATCTCGTCGACGAGCTCGAGCGGATGTGGCGGGAACGGCGTTAAAACGTTAGAACGTTAAACGTTGGGCGTTTGGAGCCCGACGGGGAATATTCTCAATTCTCAATTCTCAGTTCTCAATTACCGCCCAACATCCCGGTTAGCGGGGGTGAGTCACGACGCACGAAGGGCGTCCGTAATTCAAAATTGAGAATTAATGAACGTTCTTGCTGAGGTAGTCGGTGAGGCGGGAGCGGTCTGCGCCTAGGAAGTTGTCGAACCGTGCGCCGACTCCTTCAAATCGCTCGTTCTCGACGTTGGTGGTGCGAGCGATGGTTGCCGAGCCGCGGATGGGTTCGCTCTGACCAGGGATGTTTATCTCGAAGTCGATGGTCGTGCCTGGTGGGTAATGGCCGAATCCGCGCAGGAGCATTCCGGTTTCGGAGAGGTTGTCGGTCTGACAGAAGGTGCGCAGCGGCCGCTGCTCGAGATGGAGGACGACGCGGGTCGGGGCGCAGACCGGGATTCTGGGCGCTATGGTCGTGAGCTCGATGATGGCGGGCTCGAGAAGCTCATCGATGTTATCGGACGCAATGGCACGGTTGATTCCGGCCCCGATTCCAACAAAGGGCTCGGCGGCCGCCAGGTAACCGGGTTCGGCGAGGAGCACGATGCCGCTGTGTTGGCTGGCCGAGCCCGGAGTGCGAACGACCTTGGCAAAGCGGCGGAGCTCGCTTGTTGGACCGGGAAAGCCAATGACGATCGCATCGAATCTCATGGTCTGGACGAGCTCAAGGGTGTTGTCGTCCCAGGGTTGGTGGTGGAGCTTGATGTCGCTGTCGCGAACCGCCTCTGACGCTCTCTCGAACGTGTCCGTTCCCAGGCGAGTCATGATGACCTGTCGTTTCATTTGTCCTCACACCTTCCTAAATTATACCCCGAGAATGGTTGTTCTTCGACCTGAAGCAGATGTACTTCATGTGTTCTCCGATTGGACATTCCATTGATTTGGTGAATTGGGAAGACTCAGGCACACTGGTGGTGATGTCGCGAGAGAAGCCGCCGAAGACAGATCTGACTCCGTCCGGGTTGGGGTTGGGGGTCTCGCTGGCGCCACTGACGAATCTCAAGCTCGGTGGGACGGCGCGGTATTTCATCGAGGTCGAGGACGTCGACACGGCGACAGACGCGATTCGGTGGGCCCACCGCCACGATCTCCCGTTGGCGGTCATCGCCGGCGGTTCAAACGTGGTTGTGGCGGACAGCGGCTGGAGTGGGATTCTGCTTCGGATGGCTATGCGTGGAATCGCTCTCGAGCGCGAAGGCGATGTCGTGAGGGTGACTGCAGCGGCCGGCGAGCCGTGGGATGAGCTTGTCGCCGGCTGTGTCGCCGATGGACTCGCGGGGATCGAGTGTCTTTCCGGCATTCCGGGTTCGGTCGGGGCGACGCCGATCCAGAATGTCGGCGCCTATGGGCAGGAAGTTTCCGAGGTTGTCGAGAATGTCCAGGTTCTGGATGTAAAGAGCCTGGAGGTCCGTTCGTTCTCCGGAGCAGAGTGCGGGTTCGGCTACCGGACGAGCAGCTTTCGCGAGAATCCAGGTCGATTTCTCGTGCTGGCCGTGACGTTTCGGCTGCTTCGGGGGGGAACGCCCAACGTGAAATATCCACAGCTGGAGCGGGCCCTACGCGCACGTCGCGCCGCGCCGACCGCGGTCGAGGTTCGCAAGGCCGTGCTCGAACTGCGGCGGGCGAAGTCGATGGTGGTTGACACAACCGACCCCAATTCGCGAAGCGTTGGTTCGTTCTTCATCAACCCGGTTTTGGACGCCCCGTCGCTGGCTGCCCTCACGGAGGAGGCGCGAGGCTGCGGCGCCCTGCTCCCGGGCGAGAGCCTGCCGACGTTTCCGATCGGTGACGGCCGCTCCAAGGTGCCGGCGGCGTGGTTGATCGAGCACGCCGGGTTTGCAAAGGGTTTGCGGCGCGGGTCGGTTGGGATTTCAGACGCCCACGCGCTGGCCCTCGTCCACCACGGCGGCGGCACGACCGCCGAGTTCGTCGCCCTGGCGCGGGACATTCGGGGAGGCGTGTTGCAGCGCTTCCGCATCGAGCTGCAGCCGGAGCCGGTGTTTCTGGGTTTCCCGACGGCAAA
>CAYPBC010000237.1:0-1170 GCA_964408845.1 uncultured Thermoanaerobaculia bacterium | reverse complement strand
TATGTGACCTCGAGACGCCGCGCGGCTCGGGAGGCGAGGAAGACCAGCACTGCGGAGGACATCAGAAGGGCGAACAGCGCGAACCACCATGACACCGGGCGGGCGAGGATGGTAAACACGCCCAGGGTCACCGGCACCGGTACGAAGGATGCCAGATAGTGAACAAAGCTCAGCGACTTGAGCAGCGGCGGGAGAAAGGGTGTCAGCATTTCCCAGCCGAGAAAGATGAGGGCCGGAATCATCGGATTCTTGAAGTAGAGGCCGGCCAGCATGAAGAGGGCGCCGTAAGCAAAGGACGCCAATAGTATGATCAGCAGATAGGTCAGGAGGTTGACGATGCCCGCGGCCGACAACATCAGCGTCAAACCGGCCCGTCCGTGAGGGAGGAAGACCAGCAGGTAGGTGAGGGCGGTGGCGGGCACGAGGAGAAGGGTCGCCGATAACACGCCCCCCAGGTACTTTCCCGTCACCAGCACGCCGCGGCGAATCGGCGCCAGGAGGGTGTAGTGGAGGGATCGTTCGAGCATCTCGCCGCGGAAGAGGCGGACAAAGATCACGGCGTTGGCGAAGAAGATGACGAAGCGGAGGATGAAGAAGAAAAAGACCTCGGCGAACTCGTTTGTGGCATCCGGGGCGTTGACCCGCAGGGAGTCGGGCATGAAGATCGCCCGCAGCACCATCAACGCGAGCGGCATGGCCACGAGGAGATAGACGGCGAGAGAGCGGCGGCTGAAGAGAGTGCGACGGACCTCCGATTTCGCAATGGTCCAGGTTTGGCTGCGCCACAGACGGGTTTCGGCGGATGAGAACCGGGCGGTCATACGCTGCCCCCCCCCACACCCTCCCCGATCAGATAGTCGTAGACCGCGTGCATGCTCTCATCGGCCGGAGCCACGGTCTCTACCACGACGTCGGTCGCGAGCACGATCCGGTTGAGCTCGGTGAAAAAAGCGTCGGCGTCGCGGGTGCGCACCAGCAACCCCCCATCCTCGAGAATGCGCGCCTCGACCACGTGATCGAGACGGAAGATCTCCGATGCCACCTGGTTTGGCTTGTCGCAACGGATCAAGACCTGAATCGGGTGCGAGGTGATCTCGCCGCGCACCGCGCGGATCTCGCCCTCGGCGACGATGGCGCCGCCGTGAATCATGATCACGCCGTCCGAAATCA
>CAYPBC010000236.1:0-4330 GCA_964408845.1 uncultured Thermoanaerobaculia bacterium | reverse complement strand
CGCCGCTTCGCGGCTAGACGAGTGTCTCGAGGATGTCGAGTGCCGTCAGAGCTCCGCCGATTCGCAGGGCGTCGATCATCAGGGTGAGCGCCAGTTGGGTGTGGTCCGGCGACATGGCCGGGGGCGTCACCACGACGTGGTCGATGTCTGACATCGAGTCGAGGCCGAGGGGGAGATCGGCGACCTCGATTCCTGCGGCAAGATTGAGCGCCTCGTCGATGTCCTGCGGTTCGACCGGGTTGTCAAAGCTCAGACCGAGGAAGGCAAGGTGGCCGTGAAACGAACCCGAAAGACTGCGGGTGACCGCGAGTGGCGTTTCAGGCAGGAGGAAAGCGGCCTCGATCTGAAGCCTGTCGCCGTCGACCGCCACCTGGTTGAAGGCGAGGATGTGACCATCAATGCGATCGTCGACCGAGGCGCCCCGCATGCGTTGCTCGGCCTGGCCGACCAGGAGATTGACCCCATCGCGCCCGAAGGAGGATACCGGGTCCACCGCCGCCAAGGAACCGCAGCGTATTCCCAGGTGCGCCAACACCTCGACCACGACCGCCGTCGCGACGATCGCGGGATGGGCGACCCGGAGCTGTCTTGATTCTGAAAGTCCGGCGCCGATCGAAGGTCGGGTTCGGCTGTCGAGAAAACCAACACGGGTGATGTCGACGATCGCTTGGTCGGGGTTGTCGTTGAGGAATGCCAGGAGGTGGTCGTGGCGGGAGGACTCCCCGTCGGACGCGACCACGATGACATCGACGTCCGTGAAATCCTCTGGAGAATCGAGTGGCGGGACCATCGCCGGACCGCTCCCGATTTCGGCAATCTGGTGTTCGTCGTCGAGCGCCGTGTGGCGAAAGTCGAGCTCTCCGCCGATGCCGGCGAGCCGCTGGTCGTAACCCAGCAACTCCTTGCCGATCAGGGTCAGCGGATCAAGGACGAGGATCTTCGTCGGCATCGACATCTCCTTGTGCTGCGGGCTCGGCGGGTCGGCGCCGCGCCTTCTTCGTGAGGACCGCAATCGGGGCCGACAGAATATAGATCACGGCCAGGATGGATAGGACGTGGGGAGTGAGCGTGACGAGCGAGAACACCAGGGCGATCAAAAAGAGGGTGGGCGCCGGCCACTTGCGTCGCAGATTGACTCCCTTGAAGGATGGATAGGGGAGATTCGAAACCATGAGCAACGAGAGACCGAGCACAAATGCCACAACCACCGGAATGAATGCCGAGTGGGTGACCGGGGTCGGCGACATCAACACGAGCATGGAGATGGCGCCGGCGCCGGCCGGGATCGGCAGTCCGACAAAGTTGCTAGAATCATGGTTTGCGCTCGAAAAGCGGGCGAGACGGATCGACCCGGCCACCAGAAAGAGAAACGCCACCGCCATTCCAACCCTTGGGACCTCCCAGAGACCCCACTTGAAGGCCAGTAGGGCGGGGGCCATGCCAAATGAAACCACGTCGGCCAGGGAGTCGAACTCCTCGCCGAACTGAGTCGTTGTTCCGGTCAAACGTGCGATGCGGCCGTCGAGCACATCGGCGAAAATGGCGACCAGAATCAGCACCGCCGCGCGTTCGTATTGGTCGCGGCTCGACGCGATGATGGAGAGAAAACCGCAGAAGATGTTGGCCACTGTGAAGAGCGACGGTATGACGTAATACCCCCGCCGCATGCGGCTCTCGCCCTTCTTAGGTCTCTTGACTCGTGGCATCCTCACGACGGGCCGGCTCCGGTAAGGCGGGCGATAGCCGACTCGCCGGCGCGCACGCGATCACCTTTCTCGACCAGGATCGTCGCATCTGCGGGAAGGAAAACATCGACCCGTGAACCATAGCGGATCAGCCCGATGCGGTCTCCCCGATGGACCTCGTCACCCGGGGAAAAATCGAACACGATTCGGCGCGCCACCAATCCGGCGATCTGTTTGAGGGCGACTCGACCCGCGGGACCCTGCCACACGGAGAGGTTCTGCTCGTTTTCAAGCGACGCCTTTTCCTTGAACGCCGAGATCTTTCGGCCCGCGTTGTACCTGTAGTCGACGAGAGTGCCGCTGATCGCGGCACGGTTGACGTGGACGTCGAACACCGACATGAACACGCTCACCTGCTGCGGAAGGCCGCTTTGCGCCAGCTCGCCGGGCGCGGACCCGATCATGATCACCTTACCGTCGGCGGGGGAGCATGCCGTCAGCGGGTCACCGTTGAAAATGCGGTCGGGGTTGCGGAAAAAGAAGAGGGCAAAGAGGCCGAGCGCGATGAGAATTCCGCCGATCACCGGCCAGCCGAGGAGCCACACTGCGGCGCCGGCGCACAGAGGAACCAGAATGAAGGGCCACCCCTCCGGAGCAATCATCGAGATCGGATGCGCCTAAGAGCTCAGGACGCCGAAGAGCGGAGGCGTTCCATCTGATCTTTGAGATTCAGCTTGAGCTTTTTCAGACGTTTCTCCTCCATCTCTTCCTCCGGGGTCAGCCTGGGTTGCTGCTGTAGCTCCTCGAGCCTGCGCTCGTGGTCCTGATGCTGCGACTGGAGTTCCTCGTAGTTGGGGGACGTCTGCTCAACCTGACCGGGTTGTGGGGTCATGCCATTCCTCCTCGTTGAGTGAGATACACGCCCCATGCTATCACCCGCGCGGTGTGCGGACAATGGTCAATCAACCCGTCTCCGTGCCTGTCTCCGTCTCCGTGCCCGGATGGGTCAATCGGCTTGGTTTCTTTCTTTCGGGCACGGAGACGGAGACGGGCACGGAGACGGATCAGTAATACGGCCGATACCCCAGATCTTCTTCCTCGATGGGGCCCTTCTGTTTGAGCTCGTCGATGCCCATCACCGCCTCCTCGCGGGTGGTGAAGCTCATCTCGTGCTCGCGGCTCATGATGATGGCCTGCTTCGGGCAGGCATCGACGCAGTAGCCGCAGAAGACGCAGCGCAGAAGATCGATCTCGAAGCTCAGCGCTCGCTTCTCCCACTCCACCTTCGCCTCCGGATCTTCCTCGGCGACGATCGTGATGCAATCCGCCGGGCAGGCGGTCTCGCACATGTAGCAGGCGACGCAGCGCAGCGAGCCGTCGTCCTTGGTGGTCAGGATGTGGCGACCACGCATTCTCTCGGAGTACTCCCGCTTTTCCTCGGGGTACTGGATCGTCGCCACGTCTTTCTGGCCGAAGAGGTTGCGCAGGAAATGACGGATAGTCACCCCGAGGCCCTGGACGATCGAACCGAGGTAGATTCTTTCGCCAATGGTCTGCTTTGGACGATCGACATTGACGGTGGCGATCGCCTTCATCGATCGAGCTCCCCGGCGATGATGTTGAGGCTTGAGAGGATGGCGATCGAATCCGACACGAGGTGTCCCTCCAGCATGTGCGGGTAGGCCTGGAAAATGGCGAAGCACGGAGGCCGCACCTTGATCCGGTAGGGATGGCCGGTGCCGTCCGCCACAATGTAGTAACCGAGCTCGCCATTGGCGCCCTCGGTCGCCGAGTAGGCGGCTCCCGCGGGGACCTGAATGCCGTCATAGATCAGCTTGAAGTGCCAGATGAGCGCCTCCATCTCGGAGTACACCTTGGATTTCGGCGGTAGCGCCACGTGGTGATTGTCGGTGATCACGGGGCCGTCGGGGACACGATCGATCGCCTGCTCGATGATCCGCAAGCATTGCCGCATCTCCTCGAGACGTACCAGATAGCGGGCATAACAATCACCGGTGGTGGCGACCGGCACGTCGAACTCGTAATTCTCGTAGCCCAGATAGGGCCGGACGCGGCGCAGATCATAGGGAACGCCGCAAGCCCGCAAACATGGTCCAGTCCAACCCCATGCCACCGCCTCCTCGGCGGACAGGACGCCGACGCCCTCGGTACGGTCTCGAAATATTCGATTGCCGGTGATCAGCTTGTCCACGTCGTCGATGAACTTGGGGATATAACCGAGCAGGTAACGGACCTGCTCTTCGAAGTCGGCGGGAACGTCATGGGCGAGCCCGCCGATTCGGGTGTAGGACACGGTCAGCCGGCTGCCGGCACAGGATTCCAGGAGCCCGTAGATTTCCTCCCGCGGCTGGAAGAAGTACCAAAAGTTGGTCAACGCCCCGAGGTCCACCAGGTTGGCGCCGAGACACACAGCGTGGTCCATGAGGCGGGAGAACTCGGACAGGATGAGCCGCACAACCTGGGCGCGCGGCGGCGCCTCGATGCCGAGCATCTGCTCGACGGCCAGGGAGTAGCCGACGCCGTTGATCATGCTCGAGCAATAGTTGAGGCGGTCGGTGTAAGGGATAACCTCGTTCCAACCGTGAGTCTCGGACATCTTCTCGAAGCACCGGTGGAGATAACCG
>CAYPBC010000235.1:0-4352 GCA_964408845.1 uncultured Thermoanaerobaculia bacterium | reverse complement strand
AGGACCCGGATCTCTTCCACGCGATCATCGGCTCCTTCGGCCAGCTCGGCATCACCACCCGCGCCCGGTTGCAGATGAAGAAGGTTCACTCGGGTCTGCTCGAGGTCAGGGCGGTGGCGGCGCCGGATCTCGAGAGCATGCTCCTTCTGGCTGACGAGGCAAAGGAAAGATGGGAGTACGTTGTCGGCTGGATTGATGCTTTCGCGAAGGGGAAAGACCTCGGCCGTGGCCTGCTCCATTTTGCCCGCCATCTCGAGGAGGGCGAGGATCCTGACCCGGCCGCCAGCCTCAATGCCGGCGCCCAGGATCTGCCTGAGCGGCTCTTTGGCGTCGTCCCCAAGACACAGATGTGGCGCGTCATCAAACCGTTTACCAACCGATTGGGAATGCGCCTGATCGACTCCGGTAAGTTTCTGGTTGGCAGCACCCTTGGCGATGACAAGGTGTTCAGACAGACCCTGGCCGAATTTTCGTTTCTGCTCGACTACGTACCGAACTGGAAGAATATCTACCTTCCGGACGGGCTCATCCAACATCAGAGCTTCGTGCCCATGGCATCGGTGGAGGAGGTGTTCCGGAACCAGCTCGAGATCTGTCACGAGTGCCGGATGCCGTCATTCCTGGCGGTGCTGAAACGCCACCGGCCGGATCCGTTTCTGATGGGTCACGGGGTCGACGGATTCTCGCTCGCCCTCGATTTTCCGGTGCTCTCCGGACGGCGGGAGGAGCTGTGGGCGATGGTGCGCGAGCTCGCCGGACCGGTTGTAGCGGCGGGTGGCCGATTCTATCCGGCCAAGGACTCGGCTCTCACCGCCGACCTCTACCGCGCGACCTTCGCCGATGGCCAGCTCGATCGATTCGCCGAGCTCAAAGCGCAGCTAGATCCCAACCGCACACTCCGCACCGCCCTCGCCGACCGGCTGGTATACGGGTAGCGGAAGGGGAGAATATTTTTTGAACCGCGAAGACGCAAAGAACGCTAAGAAGTTACGTCAACAATCTATGATTTTTCGATCTTTCTTTGCGGCCTCTGCGTCTTCGCGGTTCAAATGTGCAGCGGCCCTGCTGCTCCTCGCGGCGACTGCCGCCGCGGCCGACCGTGACCGCTTGCTCTACCACGCCGAGACCCTCGACGGGCGGGTACTCGCGAGCCGGGGCGCCGATACCCCGTTCAACCCGGCCTCGCTGGTCAAGGTCGGGACCTCGCTGTGGGCTCTCGAGAGCCTCGGCGCCGAGCACCGCTACCGCACGGTCTTCGGTGTTGCCGGCGATTGGGACAAGACCAGCGGCCGCCTCGTCGGTTCGCTGATCGTGCAGGGATGGGGTGACCCGGATTTCCAGCCCGAAAACCTCTTTATGGTTGCGCGCCGCCTCAACAGCCTGCGGCTGAAGCGGGTCGAGGGCTGGCTGCGCATCGACGGTGATTTCTGGATCGGTTGGGAGAATGGCGTCGCCCACAGCGCGCTCGACCCGCGCGACCGGGTCGATCGCATGGGCCAGCGGTTGCAGATGATCTTCGACCCCTACCGGTGGGATCGGAGCACCCGCGCCGCGTGGGAAGGGGTCTGCGCCCGTCGCGGGTGGGACCCAGCCGACCCGCCTCGGGTCGAGATCGTCGGTTCGGTGCGTCAGGGAGCGCCGGCCGAGTGGACGCCGGTGGTGGTTCACCGCTCGAACCCACTGCCGGTTCTGTTGCGGCGATTCAACGTCTACTCCAACAACGACATCATCCGGGTCGCCGAGGGCCTCGGCGGGCCGGAAGGTCTCGAGGCCTTCCTCGAGACGCGGCTCGGCGTGGGGCCGGAGGCCATTGAACTCGAGACCGCCTCGGGTGAGAAACACAACAGTCTGACCGCGCGCACCGGCGTCGGGCTCGTGCGGGCCTTTTTGGAAACCGTTCAGAAATTGGGGCTCGCGGTGGGCGACCTGCTGCCGGTGGTCGGCTGCGACCCGGGCGCCACCGACCGTAAGTTCCCCAAGCTGGCGCGGCCGGACCGCGCCGGAAGCGTGGTCGTCAAGACCGGCACCCTCACCAACACCGACGGCGGGGTGGCGGTCACGGGTGGGGCCTTTCGGACCCCGGTCAACGAGATCGTTGTCTTTTGCATTGCGGCCCCCCGCTCGGGGCGAAACGAGCCCCACTGGCGAGGTCTCCAGCAATCGTGGCTGCTCGAGCTGATCGAGAGCGCGGGCGGCGCGGAGCAACGGCCCTGCAGTGGAGAGCTGCCGTTCTCCGACACCTTCGCCGAGGCTGAGTGGGTCGTGTCGTGGGAGGCGCTCTGACCCATCCCCCCAATTAGGAATTAGGAATTAGGAATTAGGAATGACCGCCCAATCTTCCCCTGGGGGTTCAAATTCTCAGATCTTATTCATCAATTCTCCATGTCCGCCCACTCTCCCAGAGCACCGGGAGGCGGGCTGTAATTCGAGATTCCGGTCTGGGGGGTGAGTGGAATTCCGAATTCCGAATTCCGAATTCCGAATTCGCGAGGTATCCTCGCGCCGGAGGCTGCCATGCTGCGTGATGAAGTGAGGCGAATTTGGCCCGAGCTCGAGTGGATCGAGAACGAGGGCCTGCGATCAAAGACGACCGACTGCTGGGAGCGCGCCTTCGAGTACTCGCCGCTGACGCCGGACGACCTCGAGCGCATCCCGTTCACCCTCAAGGTACCCGACTGCCCGGTGAGCTTCATGGCCCACAAACGAGCGGTGGTGCACGTGGCGCGGGATGCCGCAGGGAGCGTCGAGAAGTTCTTCGGCGCGGCGCTGCCGGTGGATATGGACGTGCTGGTGGCTGGTGCGATCCTCGCTGATGTCGGCAAGCTACTGGAGTACGAGAGCGACGGCGAAGGCGGCAGCCGCCAGAGCGCACGGGGCAAGTACCTCCGCCACCCCTTCACCGGGGTCGCGGTGGCCATGGAGTGCGGTCTTCCCGACGCGGTCTGCCACATCATTGCAACCCATGCCGGCGAGGGTGACATGATCGCCCGCACCACCGAGGCGTGGCTCGTCCACCACGCAGACTTCATGACCTTCGAGCCCTTTGTGAAAAGGCTCGAGCTGTGAAGGCGCTACCGCTTCTTGCGGTGCTCGCCTTTCTCGCGCCATTGGCGTCCGCCTCGGACAAACCCATCGACCGGGGAACGGCCAACGCCGTGCAGAGCCTCGCGTTCGATCTTGCGGAGCACCCCATGGCCGAGGCCGCGGATCTCTACAAGTTCCTCCACCAGGCGATCTTTGGTCCCGGGCACGCGATTTCCGATCCGGACGCCGCAGCCCGCTGGCTCGATAGTGAACTCGAGGATCTCGGCCCAATCCTGGAGGGGGAGCCGCCGTGCGAAGTACTGGGTGGTTCGCCGATCCTGGTCCGGGTCAACCTGCGACCCTTCGCGGCCGGCGGCGGCGACGAGGCGGCCCTCGTTGACGCCTTCGTCGCGACTGCGGGTGAGATCCACGGCCAATCAGGACAGATGGGGGAGGCCATCGAGATTGTCGCCAGGTGGTTGCGGTCGGATGGAGAGAAGGAACTCGCCGACTCGCTCGAGCATCTCGGCGCCAGGCTCGCGTCGAAGGGCTACCCGGCCACCCACCACAGCGAAGCCTACATCGAGGCCTACCGCCCGGCATACCGGGTGATCACCTCCGAGCGCGTTGCGGTCCACGGCTGGTGCGAGCCGCACGCCAATCGTTAGAACGTTGAACGTTTGAACGTCGGAGCTCCCGAGCGCCGAAGGCGCGACAGACTCATAGCCTGGGGCGTGAGCCCCAGGAGACACGTGAACCAAAATGGAATGAACCCCGAAGGGGTGACAGACCCAAAGCCCAGGATCCGTGCCGGTCTCTGCAATAATCTGCCGGGCCGCACGTGTTGCGGATGGAGATGACGAAACGCATGCGATTTCTGGTGTTCTTCTCGACCGTCCTCGGGATTTGGCTGCTCTTCCACCTCTATGTGGGGTGGCGGCTGTGGTCGCTTCCCATCTTCGAGGGCCAAACCGGCCACCGTGCCCTGCTGACTGGGCTCGCTCTCGCCTACATCGCGTACCCTCTAGGCCGAATCCTCTACCACCACGGACTGCCGCGGCTCGGAACCGTCATCGAGTATGCCGGCGGGTTGTGGATGGGTTTCGTCATCCTGCTGTTTTGCGCGTTCGTGGCGGTCGACCTGGTGACCCTCTTCGGGCTCGTGCTCAAGCCGTGGGTGGTGCCGATGCGGACAGTTGCGGTAGCAGTCGTATTGGTCCTCGCGGTGGTGGCCTGGATCGGCGGCCTCGTCCGCCCGCGTACGGTCGAGCTCGAGGTGGAGCTGCCGAATTTGCCGGCGGCGGCGGACGGGCTGGTCATCGCCCACC
>CAYPBC010000234.1:0-4358 GCA_964408845.1 uncultured Thermoanaerobaculia bacterium | reverse complement strand
CCGTGGACACCGAGGCTCACGAGGTGCTGGCCCACGATGGCCGCCTGCTGGTCGTAGACTCTGATTCTCTCGAGCCGCACCCCACGGTAGCCGCCAAGCTCGCCGCCTACCGCACCCGCTTCCCCGAGGTAGACGAGGTTATTGGTCGCACGGCGGCGCGCCTCACCCGGCGTTACAACGAGGAGTCCGACCTCGGCAGCTTGATGGCCGATATCCTGCGCGACCATGGCGCAACCGACGTCGCCTTCATCCACTCGGGTGGGATCCGCGCCGATTTGCCGGCGGGGCCCGTGACCCGCGAGAACCTGCTTGATGCCTTCCCATTCATCGACTTCGTGTACATCTTGAACATGACCGGCGCCCAGATCCTCGATGTGCTCGAGCAGAGCTTCACCCTCGAACGCGGGGTGTTGCAGGTGTCGGGCTTGACCGTGAAGTACGACCCCTCGCGGCCGGTTGGTGAGCGGGTGATCAACGTTTGGGTGGGGAAGGAGCCGCTCGAAGCCGGCCGCGCCTACTCGGTCGCGACTCTCGACTTTCTCGTCTCCGGCGCCGACCTTTACAGTGGCTTTACCGGAGCCAAGGTGATCAGGGGGGAGGGCCCCGAGTTCGCCGAGCTGCTGGAGGCACGGTTCGCGATCGGTGAAGTGGTGGCCGCGCCCCTCGGTGGGCGGCTTATACCCATAGAGTAGGCGATTGCCCGCCGATCCTCGGGTATGGCACCGCGACAGCAAGGTCGATCGAGCGGTCGGGCTACACTCATGACACTGGAGGTCAGCCGTGGATCGAAGCATCGTTGTACGTGTGCTGTTGTGCCTTGGAGCCGCCGCCTTTGGCGTGGATGCTGCGGAATCGGTCAACGATAGCCCCAATTTCCTGGTCATTCTGGTCGATGATCTCGGCTACGGCGATCTTGGCGTTTACGACCATCCCACCATCCGCACCCCGAATATCGATCGGTTGGCGGCCGAGGGCATACGATTTACCGACTTCTACTCGGCGGCACCGGTGTGCTCGCCGGCTCGCGCTGCATTTCTTACGGGTCGCATACCGGTTCGCACGGGGATCTACGACTGGATCCCACCGGGTAGCGACATGCATCTGTCGGCCGAGGAGACGACCGTCGCCGAACTCCTGCGAGCGGCCGGCTATCAGACCTCGATGTTCGGCAAGTGGCATCTCAACGGGGCGCTCGATGCCGACCAGCCGCAGCCTGACGACCACGGCTTCGATCACTGGTTTGCCACCGCCGGTTTTGCCATGCCGAACCACCTGAATCCGGTCAATTTCGTGCTCAACGGCGAGGAGGTGGGTCCGACCGAGGGCTACGCATGCCAGATCGTCACCGATGAGGCCATCCGCTGGCTACGCGAGGATCGTAAACCCACAAGACCGTTTTTTGCATACGTGGCGTACCACGAGCCGCACGAGGTCATCGCCTCGCCGCCCGAATTGACGGCGGGCTTCGAGGCGGCTCAAAACGGCAACGAGGCGCTCTATTTCGCCAACGTCACCAACCTCGATCTCGCGGTCGGCCGGCTGCTGGCCGCCCTCGATGAGATGGGTCTGACGGACGACACCTTTGTCCTCTTCACATCGGACAACGGTCCCGAGATGCTCGAGCGCCACCCGCAGGCGCAGCGCTCTTACGGTTCAGCCGGTCCGCTGCGTGGCAAGAAGCTGCAGCTATGGGAGGGTGGTATCCGGGTGCCGGGGATCATCCGTTGGCCCGGCCACACACAGCCCGGGTCAGTTTCCGGGGCTGCGGTGAGTGGGATCGATCTCCTGCCGACCCTGTGTGCGGTCGCAGGTGTGCCGGTGCCGGCGGAGCTCGAGCTCGACGGCATCGATATCACCCCGATATTTGCAGGTGAGGGTGTCGACCGCGAGGTGCCGCTGTTCTGGTATCACTACAAGGCGTGGGGCGGGCCGAGGGCCGTCATGCGCGAGGGGAGGTGGAAGCTGGCTGGATTCTGGGATGGTCCCGAACGGCTGCGCTCAGACAGCTCGACCATGCGCCCGGGCGACCTCGAGTTGATCCGGACTACTGAGCTCGTACGCTTCGAGCTCTTTGACATCGAGACGGATCCGGGCGAGAGAGCAGACGTCGCGACGAAAAACCCAGACGTCTTCGAGGCCATGCACAACGAGATGGTGCGGCTGCTGGCCGAGGTCGAGTCCGACGCTCGACGCGACTGGCGGGAGAGCTGGTTGCGGCGTTGGTAATCCTTTTTCAAAAAGAAAACCCCTCCGCGATGGAGGGGTTTTTGTTGTGGTTGAAAGGGGGCTTACCAGCCGCCGCCACCGCCACCGCCGCCGCCGCGATTGCGCTCTTTTGCCTGCGCAACATCCACGCGGATGGTGCGGCCGTCGAGCTCGGTGCCGTTCAGTGCTGCGACGGCCTTGTCGGCCGCCTCGTCATCATCAAAAGTAACGAAGCCGAAACCACGTGAGCGACCGGTATCGCGATCGCTGATCACGATGGCCTCACTGATTTCGCCAAAAGGGCTGAACGCAGCGAGGAGGCCGTCGTCGTTCGTGTCCCAGCTCAAACTTCCAACAAACAATTTCTTCGACATATCTCTTCTCATCTCCCTGAGCATTGCCTCTCTCCGAGGCGCTCGTTTCGCGAACCGCGGTGGACGATGCGTCCACCCAAACAGAAGCCAGCCCCGATGGCCGGCAACAGAGCGCATACCATAGCAGGTATCTTCTTTGAGTACAACTCTTAACTCCTATACTTTTGGCTTCCGTCCGGAAATGATCCAGCGGTCGGGGCCGAGGTCGGTGCGTTCGATCTCCGCGAGGCCGGCCGCTTCCATCCAGCCGCGGATCACGGGTTCGGGCCAGGTGTCGCCGAAGGATCGCATGTTGACGGCGAAGAGGGCACCGAGCAGGTGCTCACGCTGCGCATCGTCGATGGCGAAATCGACGACGACGACGCGGCCGTCCGGCGCCAGGGCCTCGGCGCCGCGCCGCACCATCTCTGCCGCACGGTCGGCGGTCTCCTGGTGGAGGACGTTGGCATACAGGACGAGGTCGAAGCCGGAACCGTAGTCGGTGGCGAGATAATCCCCTGGCACGAATTCGATGCGGTCTCCGAGCTCGGTGCCGACGAGATCGGCTGCGGCCAACTTGACCACCTCGGGGATATCGAGCACGGTGGCCTGCAGCCCGGGACGTTTTTTGCACAGGGCCTTGGAGAAGTGGCCCCAGCCGCCTCCGACGTCGAGAACACAATCGACCCCTTCGAGGTCGAGCACGCCAGCGGCCCGCCGCGCCATCTGCGACCCCATGGCGCGCATGGCGGCGCCAAAGCGGCGAACCTCCTCCGGCGTGCGTTCGGCGGTTCCCCAACCCTCGCCTCGCAGCCACGGCTCGAGGTTGGCGCCCCAACGCTCGTACATCGCGTGCGAGTGTTCGAGAAAGGGCAAAAGATCGTCGTCACCCGGGAGGAAGTGGGGCCGGAGGGCGCTCACCACGCGGTAGTTCTCGCCCTCTGACTCGACGATCCCGAGCGCACACAGGGCCCGAATGACCTTGCCGGCGGCCGAGCCATCGAGCCCGAGCTCGGTGGCCGCGTCGTCCGGTGTCGCGTATTTCTCCGCCAGCAGACGCAGCATCCCGGTGCGGCCGGCAACGGTGATGATGCGGTGGCTGGCGAAGGTCCACAGCAACCGCTGGAACTCGTCGAGGTTCATTTTCTCGTTTGACATGACAGCCTCCAGGCCCTTGATAGCATATTCCGGAACCTATGTGCCCAGATACCGTAGAATGACCGAGCCTCGGAGCCGGGAAGACCGGTGAGGCACATTATTCGGAGGAAATCCAATGCACACATTCGTCCGTTCCGTCGTCCTCGTGGGGAGCGTTCTCCTCGCGACTGTCTCCGCTGAGGCGCAGATCGACGCCCGGTTGCTGCGGCAGCCCGATGTCTCGACCACAGCGATCGCCTTTGTCTACGGTGGCGATATCTGGATCGTCGACAAGGACGGCGGCGTCGCCAACCGTCTGAGCACGCCGAAGGGAGAGGAGAGCTTCCCGCGCTTTTCGCCGGACGGTGCGTCGATCGCCTTCACCGGCAACTACGATGGCAATTCCGACATCTACGTGATGCCGGTCGGCGGTGGACTGCCGACGCGACTCACCCATCACCCGGACCGCGACCGCATGCTCGACTGGTACCCGGACGGGGAGTCGGTGCTTTTTGCGACGATGATGACCAGCGAGAAGAGACGATTCAACAAGCTCTACAGGGTCTCCGCCACGGGTGGTTTGCCGGCTGTCCTGCCGGTACCCTACGGTGAGTTCGGCGCCATCTCGCCGGACGGCGCCACCCTCGCCTATATGCCCTTGTC